>JBAZVU010000072.1:0-5776 GCA_041660725.1 Candidatus Micrarchaeia archaeon
CAGACATAGTCGTGCCAGTGCCGGACACCGCAAGGCCTGCTGCCGAAGGCTATGCAAAGAAGAGCGGCCTGCCCTTTGTCGAGGGCCTTATCAAGAACAGGTATGTTGCGCGCACATTCATCATGCCGAACCAGAATGCACGCGAGCAGGCAGTGCGGATAAAGCTCAACCCGCTCACATCAGTGCTCAGGGGCAAGAGGGTAGTGCTCATAGACGACAGCATAGTGCGCGGCACAACAACAAGCCTCATAGTGAACCTTGTGAGGGAGGCAGGGGCGAAAGAAGTGCACGTGCGCATAACAGCCCCGCCGATAATCGGGCCGTGCTTCTACGGTGTTGACATGTCCAACCACAAAGAGCTCATTGCAGCCAATAACTCAGTGGAGCAGATACGCAAGAGGCTTGGGGCGGATTCATTGGCATATCAGAGCATAGCAGCCCTCAATGAGGCAATTGGCCTGAAGTCCAGTGAGCTGTGCAACGGCTGCTTGCACGAGAACTATCCAACTCCAATGGCCCAGAAGGTGAACAAGATACTCAAGAGCGGCTCCTCAGAAGGCAGGTACTGGGAAGAAGCGACAAAAGTACACTAGTGATGCGAATGGTGCGGGTGCTGTTGGTTGGAAGCGGCGGGCGCGAGCATGCACTAGCAGATGCCCTGTCGCGAAGCGACAAGTGCGAGCTTTTCTCCTTCATGAGCTCCAAGAATCCCGGCATAGCACGGCTGAGCAAGGAATTCGTGGTGGGCGACATCAATGACATTGCATCAGTCGTGAAATTGGCTAAAAGCAAAAGGGCAGAAGTTGCAGTAGTGGGGCCTGAAGCGCCACTTGAAAAGGGCCTTGCAGACGAGCTTGTGAAAAACGAAATACTCACGTGCTCGCCCTCAAGGGCGGCAGCGCGCATTGAGTGGGACAAATCCTACGCGCGCTCGCTCATGCACCAGCACAAAATACCAGGCAGCCCGAAATTCCATATTGCTAAAACGGCACGCGATGCAGCAGAGGCAATTGACGGCCTGAATGGCAATGTAGCAGTCAAGCCGGCAGGCCTGACAGCAGGCAAGGGCGTGAAAGTTACTGGCGTGCAGCTCAAGAATGGCGAAGAGGCGAAGAAATACGCAGCAGACGTTCTGTCCGCGAACATCGGAAAGCTGGGCGCTGTTGTAATAGAAGAAAAATTGGAGGGCGAGGAGTTTACGCTCCAGTGCTTTGTGACAGACGGGCAGGTGCACCCGATGCCGCTCGTGCAGGACCACAAGCTCGCGTTCGAGGGCGACAAGGGCCCGAATACAGGCGGCATGGGCAGCTATTCTGATGCCAACAATTTACTGCCATTTCTCCAGCCAAAAGAGCGCGATGATGCGCTTGAAATCGTGAAGTCAGTAGTGAGTGCGCTCTCGCGCGATGGCGCACTTTACCGCGGCGTGCTGTACGGCCAGTTCATTGCAACTAACTGCGGGGTGAAGGTCATTGAATTCAATGCGCGCTTCGGCGACCCTGAGGCAATGAATGTGCTTCCGCTGCTTGAGGGCGATTTCGCGGAAATAGCAGGAAGGATGGGCGAGGGGGCGCTTGCGCGCGATGAGATGAAGTTCGCGCAAAAGGCGAGCGTGTGCAAATACCTAGTGCCCGAAGGCTATCCTGACAAGCCCCTGAAAGGCGAGGAAGTCGTGATCGACGAGAAGGCAATTGCAAATGCGGGCAGCCGCATCTTCTACTCAAGCATAGGCGAGGAAAAAGGAAAGCTCGTGATGCTGGGCTCGCGCACTGCTGCAATAGTGGGGCATGGCGAAACAATAGCCGAGGCAGAAAAGAAGGCAGAGGCTGCCTGCTCTTTTGTGAAGGGCAAGCTTTTCCACAGGCGCGACATCGGCACTGGGGCACTGGTAAATAAAAGAATAGCGCATATGAGGCTGCTGAGAGGGGAAAAATGACATTTGACTACGCAAAAGCCGGCGTTGACATCTCCAAGGTAAAAGGCATACTTGCAGGCATAGACACGGCGATAAAATCAACGCACAACAAGAGCGTGCTGCCCATACAGGGGCATTACGCGGGCTTCATCAAGCTCGGCTCCCAAACTCTTGCAATGCACACTGACGGCGTTGGCACCAAAGTGCTGGTAGCTCAGCACATGAGGCGCTTTGACACTGTTGGCATTGACTGCGTTGCAATGAATGTGAATGACATAATCTGCACAGGTGCAAGGCCGCTGGCTCTCGTAGACTACCTTGCAATTGAAAACGAGGACAACCTGCTTGTGGGCGAGCTCATGAAAGGCCTGGTGAAGGGCGCGAAAGAGGCCGAGACGCCCATAGTGGGCGGCGAAACTGCAATAATGGGCGACGTCATCAAGGGCATTGACGGCTGCACTGGCTTTGACCTTGCAGCAACCTGCATCGGCGTAATTGAAACCAAGAACGGCAAGCCGATCACAGGCGAAGAAATGAAGGCGGGCGATGTTGTTGTCGGCCTGGAAAGCAGCGGCATACACTCCAATGGCCTCACTCTTGCGCGCAAGGTGCTCGGGCTGAGCCAGTGGGGCAACGAGCTTCTCACTCCAACAAAAATTTACGTGAAGCCAATAATGCAGATGGTTGCGCAGCTTCACATTCACGGCATAGCTCACATAACCGGCGGCGCATTTTCGAAATTGTCAAGGCTCACTGCCTACTCAAAAGTTGGCATCAGTTTGGACAGCATGCCTTCTTCGCCCGCAATCTTTGACACAATCAAGATGAACGCGCGCCTCGACGACACGCAGATGCACAAGACCTTCAACATGGGCGTTGGCATGTGCGTGATGCTGCCTGCAAAAGAAGCTGACGAGGCAATTGCAATTGCGAAAAAGAGCTCAATAGCTGCGTGGAAAATAGGAAAAGTTACAAAAGAAAAAGGCGTGCTCGTGAAGGGGCTGAAACTCGCCTAGAACTAGACTCCCTTTGCCAGCCTTTCCAGCGCGCTTCTGCCTTCTGCCGTAATCTTCAGGTTGCCGTTTCCATCCTCTTCAATGTAGCCCTTCTCAGTTGCCAGCAGCTCCACGAACTTCTGCTGCATCCCGAAATCCCGGGCGACGCCGTATCTGCGGTACTCGCTTCGGAGCTCCCTGACAAGCTCCACCTTGGGCATTCCTTCTTTTCCCTTTGCCACTACTGCGACAAGCGCGTCGTGCATTTCCAGATGAAGCGCATTATCCGGGTCCCTGCCGTGATACCTGCCTGCAACATCCCTTATTGTTGGAAGCTGCGCAGCTGCTGGCTGAACGCCCGGCTTCTGAAAAGTTATGATTTTAGGTGCCATGAACTCACTCTCCCCTGTGAATAGCGCCTTGCAAACCTTAAAAACCCGCGCTAGGGCTCGCGCAGCCAGCTCCTGACCTGGTAGCCCAGCTTGCTGAGCGCGTACCTGAAGCCCCTGTGCGTCCTGTCCTGTATTTCCACTAGCTCCTCGAGGAAGAATGCCCCGGCCAGTATGCACGCATAGATGAGCACGCCTGCGCTGTCCGAGGAGACAATCGGATAGCTCTTGCCTCCCATCTCAAAGAAGTAGTTGAAGTGCGTCAGGTCAACAGGCTGCGTGCTCACGGGGTAGAAGAACTGCACGCTGTAGGAAGTGAAGAAGTCAAGTATTGGGTGCGAGACCAGCACCAGGAAGAACAGGATGCTCATCTGCTTCCAGAACACGCCATATTTCTCGTACTTGAACGCAAGCAGGATGAGGAGCAGCGGCAAAAGCACTACCACAAACACATTGTGCAGGGTTGCGCGCGCCGCCATGCCGAAAAAGTGGTCCACATCCGGCATTACTGCAACAAACGCAAAGAAGAAGGGCGCAAGGTGATGGTGCCTGACATGCACGCGCGCTGCATAGAGCGCCATGAGCGTGAAAAGGAAGTGGAATGCAACATCCATGCCTGCCTATTGCGCCCGGCCTTAAAAAACATTTATATATTTGATATCCAATATTAGAACAGTTATTATAAAAGCTAGGCCGAAAATAGGGCTAAGGCGAATGGCGATATCATGGCTGAAAACAACGGCATTGAACTGCGCGTGGTCGAGGCGCTCCAGAACGACGTCGGCAGGGGCATAGTGCGCATAGACTCCCGGGCCTACAAGGTTCTGGGCGTGACGAGCGGCGACATCGTGGAGCTCAAGGGCAAGAAGAGCACGGCAGCCATAGTCTGGCAGGCGCACCCGCAGGACGAGGGGCTCAACACCATTAGGATGGACGGCTATCTGAGGCAGAATGCTCGCATTGCACTGGGCGACAAGATATTCGTCAAGAAGGCGCAGGTGAAGGAGGCCAAGAAAGTGGTTCTCGCGCCAACCCAGCCAATGCGCTTCTCCCCTGAATTCGCAAGCTCAATAAAGAACAAGCTCAAGGGCAGGGCGCTCACGCGCGAAGACACCCTTTACGTAGCTCTTTTCGGCACATCCTTCCCGCTGGTTGCAGCAGTTGTGCAGCCCCAGGGCATTGTGATAGTCACAGAGGGCACGCAAGTTGAGGTGAAGGAAGAGCCCATCAAGGATGCAGGCAAGATGCCGAGCATTTCCTACGAGGACATCGGCGGCCTCAAGGAAGAGGTGCAGAAGATACGCGAGATGGTGGAGCTGCCCATGCGGCACCCTGAGCTTTTCCAGCGCCTTGGCATCGAGCCTCCAAAAGGAGTTCTCATGCACGGGTCGCCGGGCACTGGCAAAACCTTGCTGGCAAAGGCAGTTGCAAGCGAGAGCGAGGCCAACTTTATCCACATTGCAGGCCCCGAGCTGGTAAGCAAGTTCGTGGGCGAGAGCGAAGAAAGGCTCAGGCAGGTATTCAAGGAGGCGGAAGAAAACGCACCCACAATCATATTCATGGACGAGCTGGATGCCATAGCGCCCAAGCGCGCTGAAGTTACAGGCGAAGTCGAGCGCCGCATGGTAAGCCAGCTTCTCACGCTCATGGACGGCCTGAAAGGCCGCGGCAATGTCATAGTAATAGGCGCAACAAACAGGCCGAATGCAATTGATGAAGCACTTCGCAGGCCCGGCCGATTTGACCGCGAAATTGAGATAGGCATACCTGACCGCAATGCACGAAAGGAAATACTGCAAATACACACGCGCTCCATGCCCATGACTGAAGACGTTTCTCTTGACGAGCTGGCGAACATCACGCACGGCTACACTGGCGCTGACGTCTCAGCGCTCACAAAAGAGGCTGCGATGAAGACCCTGCGGCGCATCCTGCCAGAGCTGGATTTGGAGCAGGAGTTCATACCTCCGAAGATTCTCGACAACCTCAAGGTCACGCGCGATGATTTCATGAATGCAATGCGCGAGATACAGCCAAGCGCTCTGCGCGAGGTGTTCGTGGAAATACCGAATGTGAAGTGGAGCGACATCGGCGGGCTTGAGAACGTGAAGCGTGAGCTCAAGGAAGCAGTGGAGCTGCCGCTCAAGAATCCCGAAGTGTTCACTAAGATGGGCATCAGGCCGATGAAGGGGCTCATGCTCGTCGGCCTGCCGGGCACTGGCAAGACACTCTTTGCAAAAGCAGTTGCAACAGAGAGCGAGGCCAACTTCATCTCAATAAAGGGGCCTGAAGTGTTCAGCAAGTGGGTTGGCGAGAGCGAAAAGGCAGTGCGCGAGCTCTTCCGCAAGGCGCGCATGGCTGCTCCATGCATCATTTTCATCGACGAGATTGACGCCATAGCTGGCAAAAGGGCTGGCGGCGAGACCGACTCCAATGTTGGCGAGCGCGTTGTAAACACGCTGCTCACTGAAATGGAC
>JBAZVU010000073.1:0-5709 GCA_041660725.1 Candidatus Micrarchaeia archaeon
GGAATTGAAAACTTCCTTTGCCAGTGCCGCAACCTTCTGCGTGTCTGCTGCGTTCAGGCCGCCAAGCCCAAGTGCCTGCTTTGCAGCCTCCACATTGCTCACGTCAGTGCGCACTGTCAGTGGCAAGGCATTCTGTATTTCCGCAGGCCCGACCTGCGGGCTGTTGATGTAAGCAACCATCTTTGCCTGCACCTTCACCTGCGCAACCTGCTCTGAAAGCGTTGTATAAACCAGAAGCTGCGTTGCCAGGGCCGGATTCTGCTCAACAAACCTGTGCACTGACGCGCCGCTGCCGTCAGCATTCTGCATTGCTGTTTCAAGCGCCTCTGCTGCAGTGTCAATATTAGTGCTCGTCTTGGCCCCGCGCGCAGTTGCCACAATTTCCTGCAGCGCGCCCACCTGCTGCCCAAGCGCCTCCTGCAGCTGCCTTGCATAGCCGAACTTTTCCTCCTTGGAAAGCGACTGGGCTGCAATAACCGTGACCTCGAACGTCTGCGGAAGTATCATGCGCGCCTGCTGCATCACAAACTGGCTCGCCTCCTTGTTGTCCTCATGCCTCGTAGTCTCGCCTATCATGAGGCCCAGCGCGCCTGCCCTGTCGCCAACAGCGCCCAGCATCACGTCTGCAACAACAATGGCCCGTTCATCCCCGATTTTCACCGCATCGGCCTTCATCTGGTTCAATTCAGCCGCAAGTCCCGCGTTCTCCACAGCCAAAAAGTACATGCCGGGTTTGCCGTACTTTGCAAGGAACTTCTCAGCAACCTCTGCGCTCACCTTGCCGTCTGCGCTTGCAAGCACGCCAAAGTAGTAGGCAGCCTGCTGCTCCGGGTTGTTCACAGGCGGCTTCTCGCCCTTCATCACGCCCAGCTGCTGCTGCATCTCCTCCACGCTTATCTTGCTGTTCGGGTTCTTCTCATTGTAATCAGCAATGGCCCCGCGCATGTACTCATTGTACTTCTTTTCCTGCATGACCGCGGTAAGCATGTTGAACTCATTGATGTTCATTGTCAGGGGCGCGGCCGCTATCTTCGCGGCTGCCGCACGCAGGCCGTCGATCGAGCTGGCATATGCGAGCTTCTGCTCCTGCGTGATGTTCTTGGGCAGCACCAGGCTTCCGTTCGTAAAGCCGAGAGCGTAGAGCTGCGCCCTCCATGCCCTCGTATCATTGTTGTACTGTTCTGCAAGCCTCTGCCCATCAGCGCCGGGCTTTGCGCTGTCGACAACATACTTGTTGTACCTATTTTCCACCTTCTCAAGGTAAAAGGCGCTGTCCTTTGCAAAGTTTCTTTGCTGGTCCATATACTTCTCATTCGCAGCCTTCTTGTTCGCCGCTTCCTTTTCAGCTGCATTCATCTGGCCTGCTGCACCTGCTCCGCCAGTTCCGCCGCTTCCGCCTGCGCCGCCTTCCTGCCCGCCCTTCTTTGACTGCATGCTCAGGAGCAGGCTCAGCACCTGCCCGCCTGGCAGCATGCCTGCAAGCCCCTGCTTGCCCTGCTCCACTGCGGCCTGCAGCTCCTTCTGGCCCCCAAAATCACTGGCATTCAGCTTTGGCTTTGCGAATGCCGCAGTCAGGTTCTTCGGTATGGCTGCAATGCCCATCAGCTCGCCGACAGCACCCATTGCAGTTCCTCCAGCGCCCATTCCTATATCCTTGGCGCCAAAGCCCCTCAGGCTTCCGCCTCCCCCGCCGCCTCCGCCTCCTATGAGCGGCGTGCCGCTTATCACCGGCGAGCCTGCACGCTGGTCAGCCCTGCTGCCCGTGGGCCTGAATGAATTCTGCGTTCCGAGATATGAGCCTGCATTGAACAGCAAATAGCCGAATGAATTGATGGCGCCTCCCTTGCGCATTATGTAAGGCCTTCCGCCTGTAACTCTTGGCGAGGAGAAGTCAAATGCAGCGAGCGGGTTCTTTCCCTGCACGTACATTGCAGCTCCCAGCAAGCCGACCAGAAGCACAAGAGGCAGGCACAAAGTGGTGCTGGTAACGCCTGCAGCCAGCGAGGGCGCGCCTCCCTGGCACACTGGCATTGTCATGTAAGTTGGAGAATAGCTCTTGCTAACGTCGACAATAGGGTTGCCCAACGGGTCAGTTCCCATTTCCACATGGCCCCAGTAGATAATAGTGATGAAGCAGTTGTTGCTGTCCGGGCGCGGGTCAAGTGTTATGAGCGCAGTATCAGACGGCGCGCCGCCAGCGCCCATGTTTCCGCTTGCCAGCGGCTGCCCGAGGTCTCCAGGGTCCAGTGAAAGCACATCAACAGTCTTCAGCCCGCTGTAAATGTAGAAATTGTCAGGTGCCTGCACAGGCCCTGCTGGCAGCGGATTGCCCACAGCATCAAAGAACACGCTATTCCCGCTCACAACAGTCTGCATCTTCAGCGCAAGCGTGACGGCAGTGCTGCTGGAATCGGAAATTGCCGCCTTGATGTATGTCGGCGTGTACTGGTTGCATATGTCCGCAGCCGGATTGCCCGGAGGCAGGGGCGCTGCAAATGCTAAAGCTGCTGAAATAAGAAGCATGAGTGCGACGAGGGCTCCCTTCACAATCATCTTTCCCCCGCCCTGCTTAAAAATGCTATCGTTATCTGCTAGCAGCTCCGCTAGGCAATTAAAAAATGAAAATTTCGTGGTCCGACGATATTTTACGTGAATGACTACCATAGATCAGATATAGTTCAGGCTTTAGTAGCGGCGGGCTGACGGGCTCGCGTGAGCTAACCCTTTACACCCCCGCTCTATCAAAAGGGTCTATTACCCTCGCCATGCTGCCTCGTTTCGAGAGAGGCTTCGACCTTAGATGCTTTCAGGTCTTATCCCGTAGCGCGTAGCGGCCCGGCGGTGCTTGTCACAACCGGTAGACCAGAGGCGCCGATCCCAAGTTCCTCTCGTACTTAAGGGATCTTGCTCTCAAGCAGCGACACTTCCAAGAGATACTACCGAACTGTCTCGCGACGTTCTGAACCCAGCTCGTGTAGGTCTTTAATGGATGAACAACCCAACCATTGGGGGCTCCTGCACCCCCAGGATGACCTAAGCCGACAGCGATGTACCAAACCGCGGGGTCGATGGGTATTTGAGCAAATACTTCCCATGAAACCGCGCCAAACCCTTTCGGGTTTGAGAATGAGCTGCCACTCACCTGTACCGTGAATTAGCAACCCCTTCTACACGAGCCAAGGCCCATCTGGCCATTGGCTTCCATCGAAGCTATGGTTACTTCTTGTAGTCTCTATGTGTCCTCTTTCATACTTTTACGGACTAAATTCCAGAAAACGATGGGTCTTGGCTGTGCGCGCATTAGCAAAAAGCCGGAAAATATCCGTCTCTCGCCCGCGACGAGCCTGTTACCCCCGGGGTAGCTTGTCTGACAGCTTGGACCCTCATCAAGAAGGTGCCAAGGTTCGTTAAGCCCGACTTTCGTCTCTGCATCCCACGCTATTAAGGATACAGTCAGCCCTGCATTTGTCTTTAACCCTTTACGTCGGATTTCTGACCCGACTAAGCAGAGCATTGGGCGCCCTTGTTTCCTTATCGAGGGCGTACCGCCCCAGCCAAACTATCCACCTGCCGTTGTCCCTTTTGGGTAAGAAACGTAACATCTGCCTAATGGTGTTACAATTTCGCCTATTTGCAGTCCGAGAACTGCAACATGACGGCTCCCATTTACGCTCCGAAACAGACATCACGTCTCAACAACAGGCTATAGTAAAGCTCCACGGGGTCTTCGTTTCCCCTTGGAAGTCCACCGCATATTCACGGAGTAGTGATTTCACCAGGTCCTAGGTAGGGACAGTGGGAGGCTCGTTATGCCCTTCATGCAAGCCACCAATTAAGCGGCGAGGTACTACGCTACCTTAAGAGGGTCAGAGTTACCCCCGCTCTTTGCCGGCGCTTTGCTCCGTTGGAACAGAGTTTGACGTACCGGTAGTGAGCAGGCATCGCCCCCAATACTGGGCCTTACGACTTTGCTGGGAGCTGTGTTTTTGATAAACAGTCGACCTCCCCTTGTCACTGCGACCTGCTATTGCACCTTGCGGCACAAATGCAGGCATAGCATATTGCGAACGTATGCTACTATTTTGCCGAGTTCCCTTACCTAAGTTATCCTGCCACGCCTTGGCTTGTTCTGCCAGCAGCACCTGTACTAGTTCTAGGTACGAATTTGCAGAGTCGTTTCCGTTTCTTTTTCATGGACTCAAGGAATCAACCGGACGCATTGCTGCGCCGAACCTCCTTCATCCGCTTCTCCTCATAACGAGTCTCCGCGGACTTCAGATTATCGGTGGGGTCTCCCCCACCCGGCCTGTCCCCAAGTGTTAGTAAACGGACTTGCCTTGCGGCACCTATCTGCAAAGCGCTGGAATATTAACCAGCTTCCCATTTGGCACCGAGTAATTAGCTGGTGCCTTAGGATCGGCTTACTCTCGGCTGACAAACGTTGCCGAGAAACCCGTGTGCTATGCGGCGTGTGGGATTCTCACCCACATTGGCTGTTACTTACACCAAGATATTTGTTCGAGCACGGTCCATTGGACCTCACGGCCCAACTTCTGCCCATGCCCGACACACCCCTACCAGATCATGTGCGCAGCACATGCTCTTGGGTCTCGGCACCTGGCTTAGCCCCGGTCATCTTCAGAGCACGCATTCTCGACCGGTCCGCTATTACGCGTTGTTTAGAGGATGGCTGCTTCTGAGCCTACCTTCCGGCTGTTTTAGAATGGATGCTCCTTTGCGATTAGCACTTAGCCAGGCTTTAGGGGCCTTAACCCAAGTCTCGGTCGTTCCCGTCCCGTTGCCCCAGCTTACCCAGGGCAGCCTACTCCCGCCTTCTTCAGCGATGGTAGATTCGGAGTTTGACAAGAGGGCAGAGCCTTTCGGCTCCGTTCCCCCTGATCAGTGCTCTACCCCACCACCCGCCTCCAGCGAGGTAATCCTGAGGGATTCTTCGAGGTGGACCCGCTATCGCCAAGTTCGATTGGACTTTCACCCCTACTCGCAGGTCACCCGAGCGGAATATACCAGCAACGGTTTCGGGCCTCCACCAGCTTGGAAGCCGGCTTCGCCCTGCCCACGAGTAGATCACATTGGCTTCGGGTCACATGGACGTGACTTGTCGCGCTTTCGCACGATGCGCCTCACTTTCGTTGCGCGCTTTCGCTTTCGCTCCGCCTTCCGGCTCGCCACGTCCATATACTCCTTGGCTCTTGACTCGAGAAGAACGATGCGACGCTGGTACCTCCTGCTCGCTCAGCCCATTGCTAGGCCTCGCTTCACAGGCAATCATCCCTTTGACGCCGTATCAATCTCGTAACCATGCAGTTTCAGGCTCTTTTCACAACCCTTTCGGGCTCCTTTTCAACTTTCGCTCGCGCTACTAGTGCGCTATCGGTCTCAGGGTATGTTTAGGGTTGGGGGTTGATACCTCCGTATTCGCGCCCAATATTCGAGGGGCGCTACTCTTTCACGCCTAATTCCAGTGCGTTTCGCGTACGAGGCTGTCACTCTCTTTGGCGTTGCTTTCCAGCAAACTTTCGCTCGCACACCGGATAACTGGCGCACCACATTCCCCCACTATTACTAGTGGGGATTCGGTTTGCCCTACGCTGCTTTCAGTCGCCCTTACTAACAGCATCCCAGTTGGTTTCTCTTCCAGCGGTTAATAAGATGTTTCAATTCACCGCGTTTTCACACATTACTGTGTAC
>JBAZVU010000074.1:0-5566 GCA_041660725.1 Candidatus Micrarchaeia archaeon
TGAGTTCAAGCTTGGCGATGTTGTTGGCGCGGAAGTCGGCAATATTGATGAGGCAAGGAACATTGACCTCATGGACCCGCGCAGGCTCTCGGGCGGCGAGATTCTTGAGATTAGCGCAATGAAGGTGCCGCGCGTGATTGGCAAGAAGAATTCGATGATTAACACTGTTATTGAGCTGACAAAGAGCGAGATAATGGTGGGCCGCAATGGAAGGATATGGATAAGGGGAGGGAACAGCGCTGCGGCTGCTGCTGCGATACTGATGATAGAGCGCGAGGCGCACACGAGCGGCCTGACTGACCGCGTGACTGAGTTCCTGAAGAAGGAAGTTAGCAAGTAAAATTGACGTTGGATGTGATAAAATGGTTGGAGGAGCAATGACAAAGGAACTTTTCTCCGGCGGAAAGAGGCTGGATGGAAGGGGCCTGGAAGATTTGAGGCCGCTCAAGATAAAGGCGGCAGTGCTGAACAAGGCTGAGGGCTCTGCTTATGTTGAGTGGGGCGGCAACAAGATTCTCGCTGCTGTTTATGGGCCGCGCGAGTGCATACCAAGGCACGACACTGACCCGTACCGCGCTGTTCTGAGGTGCAGGTACAGGATGTCGCCTTTTGCCTCAAAGGATGAGCATGGAAGAATCGGCCCGAACAGAAGGGCTACTGAGCTTTCGAAGGTCATAAGGGAGACATTTGAGAATGTTGTGCTGCTCGAGCAGTTCCCGAAGACGCAGATAGACATTTTCGTCGAGGTGCTGCAGGCTGACGGCGGCTCGCGCTGCGCGAGCATTGTGGCTGCATCTGTTGCGCTGGCTGACGCAGGCATACCAATGAAGGATTTGGTGGGTGCTGTTGCAGTTGGAATGATTAATGGGAAGATGGCGCTGGATTTGACTGGAGCTGAGGACAACTTCGGCGAGAGCGACATTCCAGTTGCAGTTGCGTCGAGGAACAAGGACATACTGCTGTTCCAGATGGACGGCGAGCTCACAAGGGAGCAGGTGAATGATGCGCTGGCCATGGCAGTGAGGGCGAGCGACGAGATACACGCAAAGCAGGTTGCGGCGCTCATGGAAGTGTACGAGAGCAAGATGGCCGCCCAGGGCGGAAATTCCGATTGAGAGGTTGATTTGGATGAATATTTTGGATGAAGTGAAAAAGGAGTTCATAAGGGACCTGGCAAAGAGCGGCAAGCGCGCTGACGAGCGTGGGCCCGACGAATACAGGAAGATTTCGCTGGAGCACGGCCTCATCACAACTGCCGAGGGCTCTGCGCAGGTCAAGATGGGCAAGACGCAGGTGCTTGCGGGCGTGAAGCTCGCCACTGGCACGCCTTTCCCGGACAGGCCGAAGGAAGGCGTGTTCTCGACGAATGCGGAGTTCCTTCCGCTGGCATCGCCGACTTTCGAGTCTGGCCCGCCGAGCGAGGAGTCAATTGAGCTTGCGCGCGTTGTTGACAGGGGCATAAGGAGCTCGAATGCAGTTGATGTTGCATCGCTGTTCATAGGCGAGGCGCCGGATGGAAAGCCAGTAGTGTGGTCAGTTTACCTGGACCTTTACATACTGGACCATGACGGCAATTTGATTGATGCTGCGGCCCTTGCGGCAATGGCTGCAATCAGGACTGCGCAGATGCCAAAGTACGAGGATGGCAAGGTCATAAGGGAGGCCACGAAGAACAGGGTGCCTTCGAAGAATGACGCAGTGGAATGCACGTTCGCGAAGATTGGCGACAGGATATACCTGGACCCGAGCTATGACGAGGAAGTTGGCATGGACTGCCGCTTCACCGCAGCCACCACGCCGGGCCACATATGCGCGTGCCAGAAGGGAGGCAGGGGCGCTTTCACGACGAAGGAGCTGGACTATTGCATGGATTTGGCCTTGCGCAAGGGCGATGAGCTGAGGCGCCTGCTGCCCGAGTAATTATATAAATGGATTTGTGCAGAAGAATTGGATATTACAAGGAGAGATGAACATGGCAAAAATGGGAGTTAGGGGCGGCGCAGAGCTGAGGAAGCGCGCTGCAGACGTGGACAAGCAGAAGCGCTCGCGCTATCCGTGCCCGAAGTGCGGCAAGGAGTCGGTGAAGCGCAAGTCGAATGCTGTGTGGGAGTGCAACTCCTGCAGCGCGAGGTTTGCAGGCGGGGCTTACACGCTCAACACGCCGATGGGCGAGACTGCGAACAGGGCTATTGTAGACATTGCTGCGGGCAAGAAGAAGGCGGCTGAATAAGCAGGTGAAAACTATGTATGTTTGCTGGAAATGCAAGGAATCGCTGAAGGAGCTCGATCCGAGCTTCATAAGGTGCCCCAAGTGCGGCTCGCGCGTGCTCTTCAAGGAGCGCCAGCCCATCACAAGGGACATCAAGACAGATTGACGAGGTAGCGGATGCCCCTCATAACATCTTCAAGGACTCCTTCTACTGAAACCAGGGCATTCTGCAGGCGCTTAACTTCCCTGCTGCCGGGCAGCGTTTTCGAGCAGCGGGGCAAGAAGGCGATGGAAGACATACTGAAGAAGGCGGAAGCACTGGGCATGAGCCGCGTGCTTGTTGTGAATGAGAAGGATGCAAAGCCCTGCTCAATAGGCTCGATGGAAGTGGGAAGCGGGGGAGCTGGCTGGCGCGAGGAGGAGCTGCGCATATTAGAGTATAAGATGGGCAAGCCGGGCCAGAAGCCCAAGCCAACTAGCTTCACTGTTGCAGGCGATGCGCGGGAGTTCTTCAGCCACTTCACTGGCATAGAGGAGGAAATGCAGGCGTCTGAGCCTGACGAGATGGCGAGCTATGTTGAGGCGGGGAAGAAGGAGATAATATTCATGTATGGCGGCGAGAGCTCGCTTGAGATGAAGTACAC
Organism: Candidatus Micrarchaeia archaeon; assembly: GCA_041660725.1. Taxonomy (GTDB): domain Archaea; phylum Micrarchaeota; class Micrarchaeia; order Burarchaeales; family Burarchaeaceae; genus JBAZVU01. The sequence goes on from JBAZVU010000074.1 coordinate 2,854, forward strand.
GGTGATTGCCCATGCCAAAGGCTGAATGCAAGTTGCAGGTGCAGTTCCAGAATGCCCGGGAGGCCAGCAATGCAGCTGCGCTTGTGAAGAGGGAGGCGGCATTCAAGAAGCGCGGCTCGGCGAGGGTAAGCATAAAAAGCAGTGCCCTTACAATAGAAATTGACGCCGACGATTTGGCTGCAATGCGCGCAATGCTGAATACTTACCTGCGCACGCTGCAAGTTGCCGAGTCTGTTGCGCGCGTTGTGGAAGAAAAAGAAGGGAGTGGTTGAAATGGCTGAACTTACAAAGGAAGTGCAGGAGCAGGTTTCAGAATTCTATTCGCTGCAGACGCAGATGCAGTTCGTGCAGTACCAGAAGCAGCAGTACAAGATGCAGCTGGACGAGACTGACATGGCGCTGGACGAGCTGCGCAAGAGCGAGGGCGAAGTTTACAAGAGCGCGGGCATTGTGATGATCAAGTCCACAAAGGACGAGGCGACAAAGGATTTGAGCGAGAAGAAGGAAGTGCTCGGCGTGCGCCTCAACTCGCTTGCAAAGCAGGAAGACAAGGTGCGCGAGAGGCTCGAGGAGCTGCAGAAAAAGATTGAGGGCGCAACGAAGAAGAAGCTTTAGGCTCGTGGTCTTGCATGGCAGACCTCTCATTCCTTGATTTGCTTCGGGGCAGGCGCACTGCATTCACATTCCATTCCCTAGGCGACGTTGACGGCGTTGCAGCTGCTTTTGCCTTGAAAAGGCATTTTGGCAATGCGCTTGTGCTGCCTGTTGACAGGGTGAACTCGCTTTCCAAGAAGCTGCTTGACTATGTTGGCTTTTCGCTGGATGGGGATGCGCCATTTGATGAGATTGTGGCATTGGACTGCAATTCAGAGGCGCTGCTGGGCAGGTTTGCTGGCAAGAGGTTTTTCGCAGTAATAGACCACCACTCAAGGCACGCTGACCCGCCTCTTGCAAGGCACCGCGCAATTGACGAGAGCTATTCATCTGCAAGCGAGATGGTGTATGAGTATTTGCGGTCTAAGGGTGAGAGCCTTGACCACCGCGTTGCATTCCTGCTGGCGTGCGGCATTATTACGGACTCTGCAGGCTTCAGGCACTCGCGCAGGCAGACGTTCATTTACATGGGCGAGCTTCTGGAGCATGCGCAGATGGATTATGCTGAGATTGCGGAGATGCTTGAGCCAGAGCCCACTAAAGAGGCGCGGCTCATTGTGCTGAAGGCATGCAAGGATGCTGAAGTGTTTGAAGCTGGCAAGTTTGTGATTGCAGTTGCAAAGGCAAAGAACTTGGAGGCTGCTGCAGCTGATGCGCTTGTTGAGGCAGGGGCTGATGTTGCTTTTGTTGGCTTTGCAGGCAAGGATGCGCGCATTTCTGCAAGGGCGAGCCGCAGGGCATCTGCGCAGCTGCAGCTTACTGGCATAATGGCGCAGGCAGGCAAGGTGCTTGGGGGCAGCGGCGGAGGGCACCCTGGCGCTGCAGGCGCTGACGGCCCGAAGCTTGCAAAGCTGGATGCAGCGCTTGCTGAATGCAGGAAGCTGGCTGTTCAGAGGCTGGGAAGATGAGAGAGGAATTGAAGGGGCTTACTGATTTTGAAAGGGCGGTGCTGCGGGAAACTGCGAAGATACCGAAGGGGAAGACCAGAACTTACGCTGAGATTGCGAGGGCAATTGGAATGCCTAATGCAGCGCGGGCAGTTGGGAATGCGCTTGCCAAGAATCCGCTGCCAGTGGAAATACCATGCCACCGCGTTGTTGCTTCCAGCGGGCTGGGCGGGTATTCCGGGAAGGGCGGAATTGCAGGGAAGAGAAGGCTGCTTCTGGCTGAAGGCGCAAGTCTAAAAAGATATAAATAGGGGCTGGAGCGAAAGATTGGCGTGGCAAACGACCTGCTATACGGCGTGATAGTCATTCTTTTTGGCGCCGCGCTCATGTATGGTGTTTACGCCTACTTTACAGAACAGGCGCAGCCTGTGCCAACATTCCCTGCAGCTGAGGCAGGGCAGCAGGCTGCTGCGCCTGCAGCGCCCCCGGCTTGCACTGAGTATGAGGAACAGCAGTGCACTACCGGGAGCGGGTGCGACGGCAGGATGGTGTGCATTGGCGGGCAGTGGAGCGGCTGCGTGCGCTATGATGCAATATGCGAGCCGGGCAAGGAATCAGCATGCACTTTCAGCAACAGCGGAGGGTGCCAGTTTGGCAAGAGGGCGTGCAACAAGTGCGGCACGGGCTGGAGCGGATGCCAATGAAGAGGGGCTTTGTATTTACAACTGATGCCTTCGTGGCGCTTACTCTCATTTCACTAGTCGTGCTCGTGATAATCTACCAGCTGAATATCCCCTCTGCGCTTTTCCCGCAGCAGATGCAGACGCATGATTTTGCAACTGACATAATGGTGAGCTTTACCACGCTGAAGATGAGCGATGTGGATACTCCTGCGCCAGAGCTTCCCTACGAGCAGGGGAACACTGTGATGGAGCAGATTGCGAAAAAGGCCCTGAGCAGCAATGTGGATGACAGGGCTGATGCGGAGATAATTGCACAGGCGCTGCTCACTGGCGGCACGGCGCCAATGCTGCCTTCGCAGTTCGGCGTGAGCATTTTCGTGCGCAATCCTGATGGGACAGACTGGGAGGAAGTGATAGTGAGGGGCAAGGACTCGCCATATGTTCCTGGCGAACAGCAGGCAATACCTTACACGCGCGTGCAGTCTTCAG
>JBAZVU010000075.1:0-750 GCA_041660725.1 Candidatus Micrarchaeia archaeon
CAAACATGCCAAGAATCAGCACGCCTGCATAATCGTGCAGCAGCTCTTTCTCCTTCTCATCCAGCGCACTCTTGCCCAGCAGCTCCTTCAGCTTGCCTGCCTCTGCAAAGCCAGTCAGCTTCGCCCATTTCTCCACCTCGGCATAATCCTCTGGCGCAATTGGCAGGCCCCTTGCCTTCTTCACAAGCCAGTTCGGCTTGCCCATGCTGCCTATTTCCTGAGTCGGGAACAGCGGAAGTTTTGTTTCGCCCATGTCAGTGCACCTTCAAAAGTTCAGCAGCCTTTGCCAGCGCCTCCAGCTTCCTGTCTGCAATCACTCGCGGCAGATACTCCAGCCCGGTGTTCGGGCACAGGAAGAAGCTCTTTGCCTTCAGCTTCTCAGCAGCCCTTTGCGCAAAAGCGGCGATTTCAGCAGGCTCCTCAACAATCGAGCTTTCCGCGTCAACAACGCCAAGCCCCACTGCCTTTTCCCCGAAGTGCGCCTCAACCTCTTCCAGATTGGTGTGCGTGAAATCAATGCCAACAGCGTCAACTGCAAAATTCTCAACGCTCCCGAGCTTTGCAAAGTCGCCGAAGAACGTATGCAGCAGAATTCTCGCCTTCAGGCCCCTGCGCAGCCGCGCATAAGCCAGCCTGCTTTCAGCCAGCGCCTCTGCGCCCAGCTTCCCCCTGCCTGCATCATAGGCAAGCGAAGGCTCTGAGAACTGCAGCAGGCCAAAGCCTCTTTTCTCAAGTGCCTGCGCTGCGCCG
>JBAZVU010000075.1:760-5537 GCA_041660725.1 Candidatus Micrarchaeia archaeon
TGTAAGGGCCTGGCAGCACTGCCTTCCTGTTCGCAGGCAGCGCGTCTGCATAAACATACTCTGCAATGAACTCCGCGCCCGCAATGTTCCCTTTCTTCAGCGGCTTCTTGTAGAATGTATTTGTCTCAAACCACCTTGTAAGCGCGCCCACGCCAAGCCCTGCGCTCTTCTCGGCAAACGGCCTGAGCAAATCCTGCCACTGCTGCCCGCCATCATAAACATACTCAGCTCCCAGCGCCTTCTGCAGCTCAACAAGCGCAACAGCATCCTTCCTGCGCACTGCCCCGCACTCAGCCTCGCTCACCCTCTTCCTGTCCAAATCCCGCGTGGCTTTCACTAGCTCCTCAGACCTTGCGTGCAAGCCAGCCAGCTGAAAGCCCGTAAATGCCATTGCCAGACCTCTGCTTCCATTGATTAAAATATTTCTTGATTATAATATTCCTGCCAGTCATTTCCAAAGAATGAGCGCACCGCTCTGCTTATTAAATTTTCCGCGCAAACCCGCACATGTTCAACATGGCCCCGACACCTTACACGCCCAAGCTGCTCACTGTCAGGACTCTTGGAGAAGCGGAAGCAGCACTGCGCACGGTGAACTGCGAGGAGGAAGGCGTGCGCCTCATGGCCAACAAGTGCATTCTCGAGGTCATCAAGCTGCATGGCGTGCGCAATGCAATAGCGAACATACTGAAGCAGGAGATGCTGGCAGTGGGCGCTGATGCCGCAGTCTCAAAGGACACAATAAACTGCAAGGACCCGGCAACCGATGTAGTGCTCATGGCAACTCTCAAGCAGTACCTGAAAGTAATTGCAAAGATGAAGGGGCAGGTATCAGAATGCCGCGATGTCGCGAATGCAATTCATGCGGCCCTCAGCTCAAAGCACAAGAAGCTCGCGTGAACAGACAAAAATTTAAAAAGAAGAACAACAACAAACTAGTGGGGTGGAAGGATGGAATTCAACAAGGATGTAGAGAGGAAACTGCTTTTCGTAGCGCTCTTCGGCGCACTGGTGCTGATAGGCAGCCGCATAAACTTCTCGCCCCTGGTAGGCGCGCCCAACCAGTTCTTCACGCTCTTCCAGTTCTTCGGCCCGCTGCCCGGCGGCTTCCTGGGCGCAGGCTTCGGCGTCCTTGCAGTTGCGCTTGCGCAGGGCTCTGACTTCATCCTGCAGGGCAAGGCGCTTGACGCAGTCAACATGGTGCGCCTCCTGCCCATGCTCTTTGCAGCCTACTACTTTGCGAGCTACAAGAGCAACAAGCTCTTCAGCATCATCGTGCCGGTCGCGGCCACGCTCCTCTTCTGGAGCCACCCTGTAGGCGCGGCAGCATGGTACTTCCCGCTGCTCTTCTGGAGCATACCGGTGATAGTGGCGCTCGTGCGCACCGAGAACCTTGTGCTGCGCTCGCTCGGCTCGACCATGACAGCGCACGCAATTGGCGGCGCTCTCTGGAACTACTATGTGCCAATGACGCCTGCAATGTGGGCTGCGCTCATACCAGTAGTAATCTTCGAGCGCACTGTCTTCACCTTCGGAATAGCTGGCTCGTATGTTGCGCTGAACACAGTGCTTGACAAGGCGCTTTCAGGCGCAAAGGTGCGCTTCCTGAATGTGGACAAGCGCTATGTGCTAGGCTGAACTTTCCTTTTTACTTTATTTCCATTTTATTTGCGCATTGGTTAGCTTTGCAATTTCAGAACACGCTTAAATCCTTAACTTTTCAGAATAGGTATGGGAACTGAATGGCAAGAGCGAATCTAATCGTATTTTTGATGCTCTCACTCATTCTATTTGCCGGCTGTGCATCGCAAAGCCAGCCCGCTCCTGAAGTTCAACAGCCGCCGGCAACTGCGCCGATAAAAACATATGCCTGTCCTACTGGCGAAGTTGTCGAGAAGCTCACAGACTGCCCAGTTCAGAAAACCGAAGCTGAGCCCGCAGCGCCTGTTCCGGCTGCTCCAAACACTACTGCCCCATTAGGTCCTGCAGTTCCACCAGAACCTCCAGCCAAGGAAACTGTTTCAGAGCCGACTTGCGGAGATGGGCTGTGCAATGGCATGGAGGCATTTTCCACATGTCAGCAAGATTGCAATGCCGACTTTTCCTATATTTACGAATACGCTGACGGCCTTCAATATTCTTATTTGCTCTGCGACTATATTGGAAAAGATAAAACGTGTGCAGCTGAGTCGGATTTTGTCGGCCTCGGCCAACCGTATAGGGAGTTTAACAAGCTAATTCCCCTTTATAGTCCGACCAATAGCTTCTCAATTAGCCGCAAAATAGACGGGCGTGATTGGAGGCTTAATGACACCAATGGCAATTATACCATCTGGGTAAATCTTACTTCATCAGAATGTTTACGATACATACAACTCGCAAAAACGTCTTATGGCGGCGAAGTAGTTCTGGAGTGTCGAAAGTCAACAGCGATAAAATATCTCGGCATTGACTATGTCACAGTGCCCATTGGAAGTTTCAGCGCACAAAAATTCGAGATATCCTATTCTGATGGCGGCAAGATGTATGTCTGGAAAGATACGGGCTCTATAGGCTCAACCGGCGTCACGAATGGCCTTCGTGTTCCAGTCAAGACTGAGGAAACTTGGAGCTACCTGAGCCAGGGCGGACTTACAATAACTCTTAAAACTGTAAAAGAACTTCGTTCATACATAGGAACTAGCTGAAAGTCGGCTCCTTTTTCTTTCATTTTATTATGTCGCCGGGCAGCGGAGCGCCTATCGCCTGCCTCACTGCATTGGGCGTCCAGATGTCAGTCTCCTTCCACTTCTCGACAACCCCTTTCATCATGCGCCTTCCGCCCCTATCATTGAGCGAAACAAGCTCCACGGCCTTCTGCGGGAATAGCTGGCTGTAAATTTCCGCCTCAATTATCCTTGCCTTGTTCCTCCCGTAAAGCTCCACCTGGTTACCAACCACAATTTCCTTGAAAACATCCATTGGCACATGGTTGCTCGGCCTTGCCGTGCTAACCGGTATCATCAGGAGCACGTGCGGCAGCACCACCATGTCCTCATCCGCTTGCCAGCTGTTGGTGAGCGGCGGCAGCGGGTAGGCGAACTTTGCAGCAAACGCGTTCCCTTTGCCCTTGCCCTTCGGATTCCTGTAAATTTTCGCTATTATGCTCGTATCCTCTGGCACAAGCTCAGAAGTAACAAAGCTCAGGTTCTCAATTTTCCCTGCAAGCATGGACGCAATGGTAAGCCTGCATGCAGACAGCACGCCCCCAACCCCCTGCTGCCTGAATCCTTCCTTCACAGTAAGTATGATTTGCTGCGCCGCCTTGTTGCCGGAGTTGAAGAAGCCGAATGCAGCGCCCACTATTTCGCCCCGGCCTTCCATGACGAGTAGATACTTGCGCGGGTCCTTCAGGTGCATTGCCATTATGTCCACTGATTCCACTTCGCCCTTGCCAAGAATCTCAGCCATCAGGTCAACGCCTTTTGCCATGATGTCCGTGTCCCTGGAGCTCACCCGCATTGCCTTCGCGCCATTGGGGAAGTGGAATTCCAGGCCTGCGGCAGTGCCCTTCACGTGGCCATCCCAGCCATACCTGCTGAATCTGCTGATGGCTGGCTCTAGCCTTGTGTTTGCTGCTCCGTGCAGCGCTGCAACTTGCACTATCCTCGTAGTTCTCAAAATCTCCCTTCAGAATTAGCTTTTCTTTATGCCTTTTCTCCTATTTAAATCTGCTTACTTGCTCAGCGTATATCTGACATTCCTTCCCTTTATCTCATACTTCCCGCGCGCAAAGCTGTCAACAATCATCGGCAAGCCCACATGCTCCCTCTCCAGTATTTTAGCAGCAACTTCCTCAGAACTCTTGCAGCCATGAATTGGCACGCTCTCCTGGTAGATAATAGGCCCGCCATCCATGCTCTCATCAACAAAATGAATTGTATAGCCCGAAAACTTCTCGCCAGCATCAAATGCATCCTTCTGCCCCTGCCTGCCCGGAAACTTCGGCAGCAATGACGGGTGAATGTTAATCATCCTGCCGTGCCACTTTCTGATGAACTTTCCAGACCTGATGAATTTCATCCAGCCTGCAAGCACAACCAGCTCCACCTTCCTCTTTACCATCTCCTTGTCAACTGCCTCGAAATAATCATCTGCCTCGGGGTGCTTTGCCGGGTCAATGAACACGGACTCAATCTTGTGCCTCTTCGCCTTCTCAAGCGCGCCTGCATCCTGCTTGTCCGTAACCAGCACAACTACCTCTGCATTCACCTTCCCTTTCTCCACTCCCTCCACTACTGACTCAAAATCAGAGCCCCTGCCGCTTGCCATCACGCCAACCTTCAGTGCCATGAGTAGCTATTCTTTCGTTATATTTATATACCCCCTTTTCGAAGCACCTGCATGGCGCAGAAGACATCCAAAAGCCTTCAAGAGGCAATATTCCGCTTTCTGGACACCCACTCAATGTGCACTCTCTGCACAGTGGACAGCGACGGCGCCCCGCGCGCCTCGCCAATGGAATTCTGGACCAACAGGCCCTACATCTACCTGATGTCGCTGAAGAGCAGGAAGCTCGAGAACATAGAGCGCGACGGCCGCGTGTCCATTGCGGTATACGACCAGTTCGAGAAGGACTTCACGCGCCTGCGAGGGGTGCAAATTTTCGGCACTGCCGAGGTAATACCGCACGGCACGAAGAAATACGAAAAGCAGTTCGAGCACAGGGGCTACTTCGGCATAAGCTCCAAGGACCCGCGCTACGTCAACCTCGTCAAGATTACGCCCAAGCGCATGG
>JBAZVU010000076.1:0-2097 GCA_041660725.1 Candidatus Micrarchaeia archaeon
TGCATCGTGCACTACGCCCTGCATAAGCGTGAGGGAGGAGCACAAGAAGACGATTGTCGATTATAGCGAGAGGATTTCGGCTGCGCTGAAGAATATTGGAGCGATAAACGTGCAGTATGCTATTCGGAATGGCACTGTTTATGTGCTTGAGGCAAACCCAAGGGCAAGCAGGACGATGCCGTATTTGAGCAAGGCTACTGGCGTGCCGCTCGCGAAAGTTGCGATGAGAGTGCTGCTTGGGAAGAAGCTGAAGGCACTGGGCCTCGGCGAGACGCCGAAGCTGCCCTATTATGCTGTGAAGAGCGTGGTGTTCCCGTTCCTCAAGCTGCCGGGCGTTGACATTGTGCTCGGGCCGGAGATGAAGAGCACTGGCGAGAGCATGGGAATTGACGAGGACTTCGGAATTGCTTATTACAAGGCGCTGATAGGCGCTGGCATGAAGCTGCCTGCAAAGGGGAAGATTGCGATTACACTGAACAAGGAGGACAAGGGAAAGGCGGGCGAGCTGGCGCATGAGCTGCTTGCCTTGGGCTATTCAATATGCGCTACTGACGGCACTGCGCAGGCAATGGGGGATGTGAAGAAGAAAGTGGAGATTGTGAAGAAGGCGAGCGAGGGGACGCCTAACATCATAACGGAGATGGAAAAGGGCGGGCTGGCCATGATTATCAATACTCCGCAGGTGGGCAAGAGAAGCTTCAGCGATGGCTTCAAGATAAGGAGGGCGGCGCTGGAGAATAATGTGCCGCTTGTCACGAGCATTGAGGCTGCATTTGGAATTGCGCGCGCGCTCAAGGCTGCTCAAGGAAGGGAGATAGGAGTGACGAGCGTGAATGAGCGCGCGAAGGAAGTGAAGAGGTAGGGGCGAAGCGTTTGGGCCTGAGTGAAGAAAACTAATTACTGCAGCTTGGCTTCCACTCCGCCTGTTGGGAGGGCAGACTTGAATGCCTTGGAGAATATTTCAGTAAGCGAGCTGGCTGAGGAGGAGAAGAGCACGTCCATGAAGGAGGTCTTCTTGCTCAGAAGGCAGATGCGCGGCTCCGCGTCCTTTATGCCGCCCATCCTGGCTGCGCGGGTGACTGCATTTTGCTTGTTGCCGAGCGAGTCCACGAGCCCCAGGGCGAACGCCTGCTTGCCGCTCAGTATGCGGCCGTCTGTCACTGTGTCGAAGTTCTCAAGAGTGAAGTTTGCCTTGTCCCTGCGCGAGTCTATCACTACCTGCTTGAAGTCGCCGAACATCTGGTCAACTATTGCCTGGAGCATTGCGAGCTCTGCCTCAGTTGGCGGCCTGCTCGGGTCTCCCATGTCCTTGAACTCGCCTGATTTCACGTTCGTAAGCGAGATGCCCAGGTTGCCGAACAGCCCGCTCAGGTCCGCGGTTGTGACGCGCGCGCCTATGCTGCCAGTGAGCGCGCCCGGGTCTGACATTACCTCGTCGCCGCCCATTGCAAGATAGTAGGCGCCTGATGCGCCGACTTCGCGGAAGAACATGAGCTTGGGCTTCTTCAGGTTCTTGGCAGTGCTGTACATTTCCGAGCTTGCAACAACTGAGCCGCCGCCGGAGTTTATTTCAAAGAGGACTGACTTGATTTCAGGCCTGCTGTTGGCCTCTGCCACGAGCTCTGAGAAAGTGTCGCTGCTAGTGAGGCCTGCTGAGAATGCGCCGCCAGTGTCCTGGGTGACCAGCTCGCCGTTGACTGGTATCACGCCGACGCATGCAGGCTGCGGCAGCATGCCGGAAAGCAGTATGATGCCGGGCAGTATTACGAGGATGACAGCCGCAATGAGCAGGACGATGGCAAGAAGGACTGTTTTGGTTTCCATGCTGGGCTATCGCAGGGGCTTATTATATATTTTGCGGCGAAAGTTAGCCCATGGACCTGCTCTCGCTTTTGCTGCTGGTTTTGCCTGCCTATTTCGCCAATTCCTCACCAGTGCTGCTGGGAGGCGGGGCGCCTGTTGATTTGCGCAGGAACTTTTCCGATGGGAGAAGGATTTTCGGCGATGGAAAGACGTGGAGGGGGCTGGTTGGCGGGATATTTGTTGGCACACTGGCAGGAGTTGCGCTCTCGCTCTTTGCGCCTTCCTTGCCCTACT
>JBAZVU010000076.1:2107-5462 GCA_041660725.1 Candidatus Micrarchaeia archaeon
TGCAAGTGCAGATGGCTATGTTGTGGCTGGCTTTGTTGCCTCGTGCGGCGCGCTTTTCGGGGATTTGGCCGGCTCATTCTTCAAGAGAAGGACGGGCATGAAGCCAGGCAGGCCCTATTTGCTGCTGGACCAGCTGCCGTTCATCATATTTGCGCTTCTGTTCCTGCTGCCTTTCGGCCTGCTGCCTGCGCTGAATGCAATGGACTGGTTTGTGATACTGGTGGCTACGCTGATACTGCACGCTGTTACTAATTGGATGGCGCACAAGGTAGGGTGGAAGAAAGTGCCGTGGTGAGTTTGGCAGAAGCTAGGCAAAATATTCGCTGAACTTTGGCGTGGTGTGGATTGCCATTGTGCGCCCCTTTTTCACGCGCGTGACAAATCCTTTTTCCATCAGCTCCTTCATGTGCTCGTACACGCCGCTGCCGAGCATTTTCACGAGCTTGGACTGCTCCATGCCGTCGTTCTTTGAGATGAATGCAAGCACCTTGAGGGAGGCGCGGCTGATGTCCGGCATTTTTGCAAGAGAGCCTGCCTTGTCGGCATATTCAGAGCGCACGCGCATGTAGTAGCCGCCGCCCTCATTCACTATTTCTATTGCGCTGCCCTTGCTTGCATATTCAGTTTGCAGCTCCTTCAGCTCGCCTTCAACAAAGCCGGGCGCTGCTACGCCTGCAATTTTTGCAAGCTCTTCGAGAGTCATTGGCCTGGAGCTCATGAAGAGGGCTGCCTCTATGTGCCTGCGCGGGCTGGCTGGTTGCGCTTCAGGTGTGTTTTGCATTTCGCCTTCCATTCAACCACTTCACGTGACTGTTATTTCAGCTGTCTTGAGCTGGATGAATATCTCGCCGAAAAGCTTTTCCTGGAAGATGTTGAGCTTGTTGTCCTGCGCCAGGTGCAGAAGGGGCATGAGCGTCTGAATGATTTCCTGCCTGCTTGTGTCGTGCAGGAGAGCTGAGAAGAGTACGAGGCCTTCTGAGTCCGCGAGCTGGCTGCACCGTGCAAGAAGCTGGCCCATGCGCTCCTCTATGTTGTATTCGGGAAGCATGAGGGACATTGCCTCAGGCAGTGGAACGAGAAGACGCTCCTCGCGCTTTTTCTGGTATGCGAATGCATCCTCAAGAGCGCTCATGAGTTCGGGCAGCGTGACGCGCCTCTTTGGCGGGATGCGCGTGCGCAGGGTAAGAAGAGGCACTTCAAGGGGCGAGGCATTCTCGTCCAGATAGACTTCTGACTCCTGCACCTGCTCCTCTTCAAATTTGAGAGCCTCGCTCTTGAGGTGCAGGAGAATGGCAGCTGCGAGTATTAGATTGGCAGGCAGCACGAGGTCGAGAGTCTGGAATTTGTGGATGCGCTGCACGAACTTGTCGGCTATGTCTGCAAGGTCGATGTTCCATGGGTCAAGAGACTCTTCCTCAACCATCAGCCTAAGCTCGTCGCGCCATGTTGGCTGCGCTACCAGCTCTTCCAAGTTGAGCTTTGTCTGCACCCCGGTCGCCTCGGGCATGCGCTTAATAAGCGTTCGGTGGTTTATAAGTTTATGCGCGTTTTCCACCTCGGTAAAGGCAGGCAGATGAGGAGCGTGGAGTTCGAGGGGAACAGGCTGGCGCTCATTGACCAGCGGCTTCTGCCCTTTGAGTTCAAGGTTGTTGAGTGCAAGAGCGCTGAGCAGGTTGCCGAGGCTATTCGCAATATGACTGTGAGGGGAGCGCCTGCTCTCGGCGTTGCCGGCGCCTATGGTTTTGCTCTTGGCTTGGAAGGAGTGAGGGGCGGGAAGAGGGAGTTGGATGCGAGGGCAAAGAGGGTGTTTGAGCTGTTGGTTAAGGCCAGGCCTACTGCTGTGAATTTGAGGAACTGCCTGGCGAGAGTGTTCAAGGCTACGCAGCATGCGCGCACTGCTGAAGAGGGAAAGCTGGCTGCACTGGCAATGGCTGAGAGAATCAATTACGAGAATTTGGTTGCGTGCAGGATGATTGGCATCAATGGCGCGAAGCTCGTGAGAAGGGGCGCAAGAATACTGACTATTTGCAATTCAGGGCCCTTGGCGTGCGTTGATTATGGAACTGCTTTTGCTGTTATTGCAGAGGCGCACAGGCAGAAGAAGCTCAAGATGGCTTATGCATGCGAGACTAGGCCTCGCGGGCAGGGTGCGCTTACGTCGTGGGAAATGCTGAATGAAGGCATACCGCACAAGGTGGTGGCGGATTTTGCTGCTGGCGATTTGATGAGGCGCAAGGAAGTGGATTTGGTGATTGTGGGCGCTGACAGGATTGCGAAGAACGGGGATTTTGCGAATAAGATTGGCACGTATACGCTGGCAGTGCTGGCGCATGAGAATAATGTGCCATTCTATGTTGCTGCGCCCATGAGCACATTTGACTTGAATTTGAAGAATGGGGCGGGCATACCTGTTGAGGAGAGGGGCGAGGAGGAAGTGCTGTCATTCAGGGGCGTGAGAGTGCACCCTAAGGGCGCAAAGGCGCTGAACAGGGCTTTTGACGTGACTCCGCACAAGTATGTGAGGGGCATTGTCACTGAGGCAGGCCTGGTGAAGAGGAGAAATGAAGAGGGAAAGCTAGATGGCAAGCAGGAGAAGCAGGATAAGAAAAGGAGTTGATGACTATGCCTGAGGAATACGCGGGTTTCAAGTTTGTTGTTGAGAGGCAGGTAAAGCAGCCCCTGCCGCCTGATGCGCTGAGAATTGGAAGGGAGATTGAGTGGGCGTGCAAGCGCATTGCCCATGCAGGCTTTGCGCATGGCATTGGCGGGAATTTGAGCCAGAAGCACGGCAAGGGCTTTGTGATTACGCCGACAGGAGTGGGGCTTGCAAACATGAATGCAGGCGACATGTCTCTTGTCACTGATGTTGACTTTGGTGCAAACAGCGTGAAGAAGTGCATTGGAATGCAGGTGCCGTCCTCCGAGGCGCTGATGCATGCCCTTATTTACGCTGAGCGCACTGAGGCGAAAGCCATTGCGCACATGCACGTTGAAGTGCTTCTGGATGAGACAGGGGCGAGCGCAGTGGACGTGCCGACAACGCCGCAGGTGCTGCCCTACGGCACAAGGGAGTCTGCGAAGGCTGCGTGCGATTTGCTTGCCCAGGCTGACGTGATTGTGATGAAGGGGCACGGAACCGTTGCTGTTGGTGCGAATATAGGAGACGCTGTTGCGAAAATAATTAATAAATACCGCGCAGTAATACGAAAATAGTGGGAAAAATGGACAAAACCGACGAAAAAATAATCGAATTGCTCAAGGAAAACGGGAACGAGCCGAATACTGCGATAGCTAAGAAAGTGGGGCTCAGTGAAGCTGCAGTGCGCAAACGCATTGCCAACATGGTGGCTGACGG
>JBAZVU010000077.1:0-2138 GCA_041660725.1 Candidatus Micrarchaeia archaeon
GTCGCCATTCAGGGGCGAGGTCGGGCTCAGCACTGCCCCGCCGTCCTTCAGCCTCAGCGTGCCGCTGCAAGGAAGGTTTATTGTTGCCTTGCCTGCCCTGCACCTTACATTATCCGGGAAACCGCCGTAGTCAACGCACGTGTCAGGCGCTGGCGGCTGCGGCTGGGAGAAGTAGCGGGCATAGCTCACTCCAACTGATTTTGACTGGTGGTCCTCGCTGAAGCGCGAAGGAGAATCCAGGTCAACGCAGTCTGCACGGGTTGAACCTGGAAGCGCGCCTGTTGTCCAGCCTATTGGGCGCGCTGGCGGTGCGCCGTCCGGAGGCGTGGTGGGGAGGGTGTCCCAAAGATTGTTGTTGACCGGCAGCTGGTCGTACACATTTTTCCATGTGGAGGTGAGGGCAGTGAAGCTCATCAAAGGATGTATTGTGACCTGCTTGCCAGTGCACACCTGGCCTGCCAGGAGCGGGCCGCTAGGCTGGTCCACATTCGTGCCGTCATCCCTGAAAACCTGGAAGGTTGGCTTTATTGTCACGTCCTTTTCAAGGTAAAGATAGGGCGTGGGCGTGCCTCCATTGCTGCACTGGAAAGTCTCTGCGCCTGCTGCCTGCGCCAGTATGAGTAGGCACAGCATGGAGATGGCTGCACGGGTTTTCATCAGGAAGCCTCAATGAATTGTTCCCAGAACTTCGAGTTCTGCACCACGACCGGCTGCGGCTGGGCAACTGGAGCTTCCGCGCCTTCGGTCTTGCTTCTGCCGCCTCCACCACCACTCGGTATGTTGAGTGTAATCCAGCCTGCGCCCTCTTCAGGCTGCCAGCCGACAGAAACGTTCCCGCCACTCCGGTTCGCAGTGCCTACATTGATGGAGTACTGGTCAAGGTCCTTGACAGGGGCCGAAACCCCGACTGTCCAGTGCCCGTCCCTTGTAAACTGGATGCCTGCTGTTGCCGGCGCGCCCGGCACCATACCCCGCTGGCCCTTGAGCTCGAAATTCGCGCTTGCGGAAAAGTCGCCAGATTGAATGGGCGTCCATTCAAAGGAGCCGGTGGGAAGCAGCTTGCCATTTACGAGCAGCAGCCCGCCGTCAGCCTTCACAGTCCCCGAGTCAACAAGGGTTGCCATCACGCCGAAGAACGGGCTGTCCTTCGGGCCCTCGATTACGCCGACTATTGCGTCGAACACGCCGCGCTGGTCGGCATTGAGCCTCATTGCCGCAATATTTTCCTTCTGCACGCTGCCATTGGCAAACACCTCAACGCGCTTGCCGTCGGGCGAGGTGTAATAGGCTGATTCAATCTTCGTAGTTTCCTTTTGCGCAAAATTGAACTCAACAAGCCCCAAAAGCTCCTCGCTGTTGGTCCTGGCATTGAGCACCGGCGTTATTACAGTAGTGATGTTTGTCTGCGTTGATGTGCTCGAAGCTGTTGCAGGCTCCACTGTCGCAGGGTTGATGCTGATGTCAATGTAGTTTTTGGAGAACAGGCCGTTTATCTGGCCTATTGCCGCATTGTACTGCTCAACGCTCATCTTGTTCGGGTCAAGGGATTTCATGAGCGTCTCCAGCTTGGCGCCGTCGCCCGGCGCCATGTCCCTCTTCAGGTTAGTCCAGTTGAAGCCGCCTGCCATATCCTGCCCGTTCGCGGAGTTCAGCACATCAGGGTTTGTTATGTACGCGCCGCCTGCTGAGGAGTTCACGCCCTGCGGAACAAGCTGGTCTTGGGGCCCTGGCTGGACCTGCACGCCGTTGAATACGACAGTCTGCCTCGGGCCGCCCAGGGTAAGATATAGCTGCCCAGTGGCTGCCGCAGCCTGCTGCGCCTGCAGCGAGGACGAAGTAATGCTGACTATTGACGAGCCGCGCATGGAAATGTCGAGTGCAGTCGCCCGCTCCTTGTACAACTGCTCGTCAAAGGCCATGATTGCGTCAAGCCTCTTTGTGCCGGGGTTGAGGCGCAGATACTCTGCAATAATCGCATCCTGCGCCGGCTTTGGAATGTTGGCAAACCCGACAACCTCGCCCTGCCCGTCAATATGATAAACTGTTTCCTTCGGCGTCTCTATGAAGCTGCCAGCTCCGACATTCATCACTCCGCTGCTGGGCTTTGCCTTCGGCACAGGCGGCACCACGAACTCATC
>JBAZVU010000077.1:2148-5290 GCA_041660725.1 Candidatus Micrarchaeia archaeon
AATAAGCGTTACCTCAACCGCACCGCCATGCCTTTGCTGCTGTTCTGATTTCGCAGTTTTGGCGTACTCGACTGCAGCTGCATTTATCTTGCTGCGGTCAACCCCGCCATCCTCGCGCTTGAACCTTGAATTGCTTGCCAGATATTCTGAAACCTGCACAGGAGTTGCATCTTGATTGTTAAGGTTCTTGCGGCCCATCTCCAGCACATTGGCATTTCTGCCTTCATTCAAGCCATACTCTGCAAGCAGAACTTCCGCCTCTGTCTTTTTGCGTGTAACGCCATTTGCCATGAACATCACCTGTCTAATTAGGGGCTGCGGCAGTATTTAAAGCTGACTGGCGAAAGGCATTCACGGGATTCTGATGGTCGTCATAAAGGATGCAATACACGGCAACATACAGCTTAGCGAGGTTGAGAAAAAGCTCATTGACACCTCGGAGTTCCAGAGGCTTCGCGGCGTCAAACAGTTGGGCCTTGCCTACCTTGTCTACCCAGGAGCGCAGCACACGCGCTTTGAGCATGCGCTTGGCGTGATGCATGTCACAGGCAGGTTCTGCAATGCCCTGCACCTGCATGAAAGCGAGAAGCAGGAGCTTCGCGCTGCCGCTTTGCTGCATGATGTTGGGCATTTGGCATTCTCGCATGAGAGCGAGGCAGCCTTCGCAGACCTCTTGCACCAGAACCACGAGCAGGTTGGCAAGGCGAAAATATTGAGGGGAGAAATAGCTGACATTCTCGTTGAAAGCGGCATCTCGCCCAATGAAGTAGTTGAGCTCATGCTCGGCAGGGGCAAGGGCCATATAATAGCAGGTGATGTTGGCTCAGACCGCATTGACTATTTGCTGCGCGACTCTCACTACACTGGCGTTGCATACGGCGTGATTGATGCCGAGCGCATCATACACACTGCAAAATTGGCTGACAATGGCGAGCTGATGCTTGAGTGGGGCGGCCTGGAAGCTGCCGAGTCGCTCCTCATTGCCAGGTACCTGATGTTCTCAACAGTTTACATGCACCATGCTGTCAGGATAGCAGCCTCAATGGTGAGAAGGGCAATGCAGAGGGCAGTTGAATGCGGCGCCCTCACCTCCAAGCGCGCTCTTGAGATGGATGACGCGGGCATGATGAATGCGCTCAGCGAGTGCGTTGACAGCGAGACTCTTGCAAAGCGCGTGCAGTTCCGCAAGCTCTACAAGCGCGCTTCTGTTCTCTGGTGGTCGCGCATGACGCCAAAGGGCCAGAAGATTTTCACAAGCAAGACCGGCTGCCTGGACATGGAGAAAAAGCTCATGGCTGCAACAGGGCTTCCCAAGGACAATATCATCATAGACGTGTGCGAGGACTATGGAAAAGGGAGCATTGTGCGCGTGCTCATGGAGGACAACTCATTGGTGCAGCTCTCCAAAGTCTCGGCAATAGTGGACTCAGTCTCAATAGCAGAGCAAAGGCGCTGGCGCGCAATTGTGGCATGCGACTCAGCCCAGCTTGAGAAAGTGAAGAAAGCGAGCACTAAACTTTTTGCAGGGCTTGTGAAATGAAAATAATTTCTGAAACAGCTGATGAGTTGGTGCTTGGCAATACTGCATACGTGCCGACATTTCTCGGGGCATTATTTGTCATAGCGGGCGCATATGCCACCATCGCCCTGCCCAAAACAGGCTATTGGTGGGTGGCTCCTGCAATCGCAGCAATGGGCATAATTGCGATGCTCGCGAGCCTGAGAAGCTTTTACAAATTTACTTTCAGCAGGCATGCCGGCACAGTTCGCAGAAGCTACGCAATGGGGCTCCTCGGCCGGCCTAAGGAGTGGCAGCTTGCAGAAATAAGTGGAGTGAGTGCGGTTGAATTTGAGGATGTTGCCCGCTGGGCCAGGACGCCAGCAGCACCCCACGCGTCCGGCAGCCCCACGGGGCCAGCGGCATCCTACACATTTGGCAGCCCTGGGAAGCCAATCACAAGCTCCACATACGGATGGGTCGTGAAACTCAAGCTGAATGACGGGACCTCGCTCGAGCTGAATACCAGAACTTCCAAGAACAAGATGTTGGGAGGAAGCGGAGCGCCGGAGAACTCCAGGGAAGTGAAGATTGCGGAGAAGATAGGGCAATTCCTAAAAGTGCCCGTTGAAATCATCCGATTGCCAGCTACTAAACCCTAAGCGCCGCCCTGGAGCAGCGACACTATTTTAATGAGGAATATGAGGACTACTGAGAAGACCAGCACTGCCTTGGGGTCCATTTTGGGCCCGCCTAGGGAATCATTGACAAACTGCACTATTCCCGCAGCGCTCTGCGGCCCGCTTGCCCTGTCTTCAGCCATGGCACACTTTTAAAATTGCTATTTTAATAAGGCTTTTGGTCTCCATGGGCCTTTTCGGCACAAGCGGCATCAGGGGCGTATTTGGCACAGAGGTCACGCCGGAGCTTGCCTTGAAAGTGGGCTATGCTCTCGGAAGCAGGGGTTCAAAGGTCCTAGTTGGCAGGGACACGCGGCAATCTGGCACTATTCTAGCTAGGGCGCTATCAGCAGGCGCACTTGCAGCAGGCGCTGACGTAATAGGCTTGGGAATAGTCTCAACGCCCACCTTAGGGCACGCAACGGCCAAATTCAACTGCCTGGGGGCAATGATAACAGCCTCGCACAACCCGCCTGAGTATAACGGCATCAAGATTTTCGAAAAAGGCTGCGAGGCTGAAATAGAACTGGAAAAGGAAATAGAAAAATCAGTAATAGCAGGCAAGCAGCCGGCAATTGACTGGAGGAAGCTGGGCTCTACCTCAACTTATGAGCAGGCAATAGCAGACCACATTGCAATTGCGCTCTCGCAGGTTGACACCTCTATAATAGCAAAGAAAAAGCCCAAAGTTCTGGTAGACTGCGGCAATGGCGCTGCAAGCGTAATCTCCCCATTTGCCCTGCAAAAGGCAGGCTGCGCTGTAGTGGGCGTGAACTGCGAGCCATCGCCTCTTTTCAGCAGAAAGCTTGAGCCAAATGCAGAAAATCTAGCTGATTTCTCAAAAATGGTGAAAGCATGCGGAGCGCAGATGGGCATTGCGCATGATGGCGATGGCGACAGGGCCATCATACTTGATGAAAGAGGCGAGCTTCTTGGCTTAGACTCGCAGCTTGCGCTCATGTGC
>JBAZVU010000078.1:0-5200 GCA_041660725.1 Candidatus Micrarchaeia archaeon
TGATTGCGCTCTTGGGCGCAGGATGCACTCAGCCACAGCAGCAGCAAGGTGCAGACGTTCAGCAGCAATTCCTTGCTGCCCCGTCCGATTCGGGCTTCACGCCTCTCTCAATTCAGGACATCACATACCAATCAACGGATTCTGAGTTCGCAGGACAACAGACAGTCAACATCATCGGCGTAGTGAATAACCAGGGCGGCAAGGCTGCAGGATACATTTCTCCTTCTCTCTTCAAGCAGCTCCTCGGGGGCGCTTTGAAGATACAAGGTGGCTTCACGCTTGAGCAAGGAATGAGTGAGCAAAGCATCAAGTGGGAAATTCAGGAGAGCGACGAGATAATCTACACTACGCGCGCCACGGGCGGAAACCCGCCCTATTGCAGCGGCTTTGTGCCTACGGGCTGCACTCAACTTGCCTCTGAACAAGTGATAAGCGGCCCCGCTTGTGGATACAACTACATCACCTTGGTCTATTCTGCCTGCCCCACATACCGCGTTGCCTATCCATCTTCAACAGGCCTCTATGATTACGTCGTGAATGTTTCCGTCATTCCCGACCAGGGCGACACTGTTCAGGGCATCTTGACGGCGAATCAGCCAACAGCCGACCTTGGCGGCGTCTGCAAGGTCAAGGGCATTGGAAGCCTCGTAGGGACGCAAACGCCACCTCAGATTTCTCAGGACACTGTGTTCATCCGCCCCATAAACGGCGGGAACTACGAAGCTCACAATCTGCGGAGCTACGCCTCGCTTCAGCGTATGCTCTACAGCATCGTGAACTCAGGCTCCATGGGTGCTTACAATACCCAGCTTCAAGCTTTCCTGAACTCCGTTCCGCCATCAAAGACGGACATCCACTGCCCCTTCAACAACCCCGACGCCACTACCTACACCTGCTTCCCATCTCAGCCTACAATCTTCCCAACACTCTCCACAACCTGCCTCACCGATTACTTCAAGGCTATTGTTCCAGCCAGTACTCCTTCCATAATGTTCATCGGCAATGCCACAACCATCTTCGAGGCAAACGTCACCCGCTACCCCATCACCATTCAGAATATCGGGACAGAGGATGACAGCTTCCAGCTCAGCCTCACTTGCCCCATCCCAGTCGAGATACGCTCAACGCCCATCTTCCTGAAGTCAGGCGAGATAGGCACCGCCAACCTGGAAATCAACGGCTTCAGCTCAAAGCAGACATGCGCCCTGACTGCCTCCTCAGTAAATGACCCTGCACTCAAGCACACCGTGAACCTCACGGTTGAAATCATCCTAAGACCTTGCCCATCGCAGCTTGAATGCTGTGGTGCGGACAGTGGCTACCTTCAGCGCGCCTGCCCAGTAAAAGTGAGTTCTACATGTGAAGCAGGCACCTTCTCGCAGTTCACAAACAAGAGCAACTCTGAGCAAATCTGCAATGCGTGGCTGGATGTGCTGAAATGCACGGATGCGGAAGTCGCAGCGGGCGAAACGAACCGTACCAAGGCCTTTATCGACTGTGGCAAGGGAAGCGATTACGGCACTTCTTGCGGCCTCACGCAAGGTCCATACAAGACCTGCACAATGAACATTGAAACGCAGGTATGCAGGAACTTCGGCTGCCAGCCAGGTCCCATAGAAACCCTGACGACAACACAGCAGAAAGACAGCCCCTACGCCTGCAGCCAGAATGACCCGATTTACAAGGACAAGCCCTGCCAAGGCGGGTTCATCTGCGTCAGCAATGCTTGCATCTCGCCTGAACATGCATCGGAGATCCTGCGCCAAAGCGAACTGCTGGGGCAGCCACAGGTCGTTCCAGGGCCGCAACCTGACGCCATAACCTCTGCATCGAATTTCATCAAAAACAACGCATTTGAGCTTGCTGCGGCCATCCTGCTACTGGGCGGGCTTGTCTGGCTGCTCTTGAATGTGATGAGGAAATAAACATGGCAAGCAACCCCGTACTCTCATTTCTCCTGTTCTTCTTCGGGCTAGCAGCGATCTTCCTCGCAGCAGCCCTTTTCATAATCACGCCCCTATTCCCCTTTGATGAGGTCCTTGCAGGCATTGTAAGCCTGGTGTCCTTCTACTTCGCCTCCAAGGTGTAAAGATGCGCGCGCCACTCCTAGCCCTCTCCCTGCTTCTCCTGAGTGCCTTCTGTGCCGCATTCACAATCAACATCTTCCCGCTACAGGAGCCGCCCATAGTCTCTGGACTGCCCGCAAACTTCCAGGCTGCCATCATCTGCAACAGCCCTGATGCGCAGTTCAAGGACGGGGACTTGGTAGATTTGGACTTTTCCGCTGCCCTAGGAACTCAAATAGTGCCAATCAAGCAGGAGCAAATCATCTTCGAGGACGGCTGCTCACACCTCATCCCCCTGACGGTCAATATCCCTGCAAACCAAAACTCTATTAGCATTCATGCACAGGCAAAGCGCAGCTTCGACCCCATCTATACCGTCAGTGAAACTGCCAACTATACTGCCACTCCTGCGCCTTCAGACCCTGGCATAAGTATGCAAATCGAACCCGAAATCCAAAATCCCCCGCCAGCCACGACAAGTGAACTCTCTCTCTTCTCGCCGCTTGGAATCGGAATAATCCTCCTGCTAATCGGCGGCGGTCTCATGCTCTTTGGGAAGAAACTGGGCTTCCTGCTTCTCATCTTCGGCATTCTCTGCATCGTCGTGCCGTTCCTGCACATTGACCTAAGCAAGCTTCTTGCTATACACTAGAATGGCTATGACAAGCAAGACCAGGTAGGCTGCAATCAGGATGCGCAAAAGCCTGCTTTCCCTGAACAGCTTTTTCAGGCGCTCCATTCCCTCTCCCATCAAAGCACCTTCAAATGCTCAGCTTCGTCTCGAAGATATTGAGGCGCCCACGGAGAGGCACCTGCTTCGTCTTCTCAATGCACTTCAGGACAAAGCCATAGCAGCCGCCGTCAGGATAGCGCTCAATGGAGTTCAAGTGCCGAGTCTCATCAGCAATGAAGTCATGCACCTTCTTGTAATCCCTGACCTCTGTAAGATTGGCCTTGGCAATTATGTACCCGAGTGGCATGTGGAAAGGAACGCCATTGAAGAACTCCTCATACGCCTCCCAATCGACGCTGCGCGCAGCATGGATGTAGATGGCACCGCGATAGTTGGTCTTCCACTTCCGCACCTCAATGCTCTTGCGCCCTTCTGCAATCATGCTAGCCCATGGCTGCCTAATCGAGATTACCTTGACATCTGAGAGCTCCGCCACATTATCGCCTCCTAACCTGTTGCCACAGCCTGCATATCCACGCGACATCAAATGCAATGAATATAAGCCCTCCAGCAACCCGTGCCAGTTCTCCTATTTCAGGCGGCAAAAAGGATGAAACTAGTAGGAGAAACGCAGAAATGAAAAAGCCGACCTTGGCCTTGTCATTCAGTTCTTCAACGAACTCCACAATCTCCCTCTACTTCTTTTTCTCCTCTGTCTCTGTCCCCATAGGGGAAATAGCCATGCCACTTGCCTCCATGGTCTTGATGACCTGGGGTATCAGCACCCGCTTGCCCGAACCTGCGAAAAGCTGCTCATACTGCTGCAGGAACTGCAAGGCCGAAAAGAACGAGCCTCCCCGCAGCATCGTATAGACCTTCTTGGACTGCACCTCAAAAATATAGGCGCGCCGCGAATAGCCAACCACTTGAAATGGGGAAAGCCCATAGCCTACCATGTCGTTGGGGTTGATTTCAAAGATGGCAAGCTTCAACGTGGGAAAGTAGCCCTGGTTCCGAGGTACATACACCTCAGGGCAACCTATCATGATTTTGTCCTGATACCTCTTTCGAAAGTCCTCCCATGCCTCAACAACGCCATAGCGCTCATCCTCGCTCTTCCAAATGAGGTTCTGCACAATGGGAAGGACGATGCGCGCGACTGCAATCAGCACAAGGACGCCTATGCTTATTGCTGCCAGCTCTGCCGAGATTGCGCCACTGCTGGCTCCCACCGCAATCAGCAGGAGCAGCAATCCGAAGATAACAAGTCCGAGCAGGTCTTGCTTCGAGAAAATCATTCAATGCCCCTAGGTCTGCGTGATTTCAGGTCCCTGCACAAACTTTCTTCCCTCGCCCTTCTTCGGCTCCATATTTGTGAAAAGGGCCGCATTCAAGGAAGCCTCATTGCGGCCTAGCTGATCGCCAATTCCAAGCGACATCTGCTTATGCACAGCAAGGATGCCCTGAAGCCTTCCCTGTATGGCGTCAAGGTTTGTCGCCGTCTGTGCCGCATCAGAAAGCTCAAGAAGCATGGACTCCGCATCCTGCCACTTCTTGTAGCTCTGATGCGCAAGCTGCCTGTACGCGTCCAGGAACAAGTGTCCTGTCGAACCCATGGAATACGGGTAAATCATCACAATCCCCTCGGGGTGCTTCGTCTGCCCTGCATACTTCTCCTGAACAAAATACCTGGGAACATCCCGATAAACGCCCGTCTTCATCATGCCCTCAGAGTAGAAGATGTCGCAGTATCCATTGCCCTTATCGACGAGCCAGTTCAGGCCAGCAGCGCGCGTAAGGTGCATCTCCTCCAAATTGACAATGTATGGCGGCTTCCTCCATCCTATCATCCCCCAGACACCTGTAGAGGACGACTGGTACTTGTAAGCTGTGAATAGGAATGCGCACAAAACAAAACCACCAACTGCAAATTCTACAAGCACCATGAAAACCACCTCACCCGATTACTGTCCTGCTCCTATAATATATGAAGAAGCCAACGACCATCAGCAAGACTGCTGATATGCACAAGCCCTGATAGGCTCCATTGTCCCATGCATCCTGCCCTCTCTTTGCGCGGCTTTCAAACTCCTCAATGCACCCCATCCCAATCTGAAGCCGATAGTAGTACCTAAGCACCTGCTGCTGCGTCTGCAGCGTCTGCGTGTTCGGGTCCATGTATTGAACCTGCGTCGACATAGTGACCTCCTGCGCAAACCCGAGCTTTGAGTATGCCTGCAGGAGCTGCACCGAAGAAATGATGTCGCCCCCCAGCATATCGCACGTCTTGGAGAACGTCAAGGCATCCGTGGAGTTCGTGGCAAGAAAATCACTGAGGCATCCCTTCTGCAGCCCCGACATCGAAGACCACTTATCATAATACTCATCCTTCCTCGCCGTCGTCAGCATACACGAGTAGTCCTTGATGTATCCAAGAACTGCCGCCACATCTTGAAAAGAA
>JBAZVU010000079.1:0-5188 GCA_041660725.1 Candidatus Micrarchaeia archaeon
CAGCGCCTGGTTTATCATGTCAAGATGGAAGTGGCTTATGTGCTTGTTCTTCTGTATTGCGATGGCGCCGGTCGGCAGGAGCACTGCGGGAACGCCCGCATCAAGGAGCTCGCGCATTACAGAGGCCGAGAGCTTGGAGCATGAGTCGCGCACGCGGCAGTAGCCGTATGCCTGCTTGGGTGTGCGCACTCCATTCTCCACCTTGTATTTCACAACCTGCGGGTGGCCGAAGCTGCCTGCACCGTGCACTATTATGAGCTGCAGCTTGCCTTTCGAGAGGGAGTATGCCTGCGAGGCGGCATAGGCGAGCTTCCAGATTGCCTCCTCATTGGCTGTTTCATAGGTCGCCTTGTCCGTGATGGCAGCGCCGCCCATCTTGAGTATAACGAGCATGTTAGGCGTATGGATGAACAGGGTTTAAAAGCTCACGCCCGAAGGTAATACGGGGAGGAAATGAGGATATCCGCCACTGCGCCAACAAAGGTCATTTTGTGCGGGGAGCACTTCGTCGTATACGGCGCGCCCGCTATTGCATTCCCTACTGCAGTGCCCAATGAGGTGGTGCTGAGGGAGAGGAAGGGCGAGGGCTTTGAGATTGAGAGCGCGGGCAGGACTGCGAAGGCGCTTCCGGATGGGAGGGCTGAGGGCGATGCGATGCTGCGCAATTTCCTGCAGCTTTACTGGACTCTTGTTGAAGGAAGCAGAAGGAAGCCGGGCACAAAGCTGCATGCAACTTTCGTGAGCCACGGCGCATTCAAGGGCATGGGCAACTCTGCCTCGCTTGCTGCTGCGCTCGCGCGCACGCTCCTGCGCTATTCAAAGAGGAAGAAGAAGCCTGATGAATTGTTCAACCTGGTGCAGGAGAATGAGATGAGGATGCATGGCGGGAGGGCGAGCGGCATTGACGCGAGGACAGTGATTGCGGGCAAGCCGCAGGTGTTCATGAAGAAGTTTGCGCCTGTGCAGCATGATTTCAGGGATGCTGAGCTGTGCCTGCCAAAAGGCGCTGTGCTGCTGGCTGTTGACACTTATGCAGGCCATAGGGAAGGCACGGGCAACATGACTGCGAAGTTTGCAAAAGAGCATGGAATTGTGAAGGCGCCCGAGGACCTGGATGATGCTGAGAGAAGGGCGCTTTCAACTGGCTATGGGAGGATTTTCGGGGCTATTTTGGGGGAGCTGAAGGAAGAGGGGGATGCGAAGAAGCTGGGCAGGCTGATGGATGAGAATGAGAAGCTGCTGAAGAGCGTGGAGAGCAGGGGGATAAAGGAGGCAATTGCTGCTGCGAGGAAGGCCGGCGCGCTTGGCGCAAAATTGACAGGCGCTGGCGGGGAAGGCGGTGCTGTGATTGCGCTTGCTTGGAAGAAGGATGCTGCCAAGATTATCAAGAGTGAGAAGAAGCTGGGCTTCAGGGCATTCCGGGTGCTGTAA
The DNA here is from genome assembly GCA_041660725.1 of Candidatus Micrarchaeia archaeon. Taxonomy (GTDB): domain Archaea; phylum Micrarchaeota; class Micrarchaeia; order Burarchaeales; family Burarchaeaceae; genus JBAZVU01. The sequence continues at coordinate 1,432 of JBAZVU010000079.1, forward strand.
CTGGCTGTCCTGCTGGAAAAATGAAAGTAAAAAGAAAAGAGCCGCACACTACGTGCTGTTCATCGGTATGCCAAAGGTGATGTAGCTCTTGTTCAGGTAGGTGAGGTTCGTGCCAGTGGCGCCCGTGAAGATTGGCCTCACGAAGTACGTCTTTGTGCGCAGAGTGTAGAGCAGCTCCTTTGTATTGTTGTTTTTGTCCAGGTTTGTGAGGAAGTCGTAGTTCTGCGTGCTGCCCTTCTTGACCCAGGGCACGAGCCAGTTGACGTAGTTGTACATCTGCATGCCAGCCTCAACGAAGTAGATGCCGCCATCCGCCGTGACTGTGCTGTTGGGCACCTTGAACTTCTGCGGGTAGAAGATGAGGTGCTTGGGGTTGAAGTTGTTGTTTGGAGGCGTGTACTTGACTGTTGAGAGCGTCCAGTTGCTTATGCGCAGCATGCAGGTGGCGTTCCCATCCTTGTAAGGTATCACGAGTGTCTTGTTGTTGATGCCGAAATAGACTGCATTGGTTGCATAGGATGGACCTGCCGCAGGAGTGATGTTGAAGTCATACATGCTCCCGTTCTCGCCTCCGACAGCTGTTGCAACGGAGGAGGCCAGCACGAAGCGGTCCGTGTAGAAACGCGGCCTCTGCCCGCACTTGCCCTCATATGTCATAAATGAGTGCAGGTTCTCCATGCCAAAGACAAGGGAGCGCGGCGCTGGCGGCACGTCTGGAGTGCAGTTCTTGTATGTCTTGAATACTGTGGAGCCGCCGCTGCCGCCGTCCATTGACCAGAACTGCGTGCAGGTGTAGTTGGAGATGAACTGCTCACGCACCAGGCGCTCGCCGTCAATGTCGCTGAAGAGCATCTTGGTGGTGTTGCTGCCGTCAAGGTCTGTCACGAAGGTGTAGGTGCCAGAGGGCGAGCTGTTGAAGAGCCATGGAACGGACCACTGGCTAGGAAAGTAAAAGGAGCCATTATAGTAGCCTTCAGATATGGTGGCATAGCTATCGGCGACTGTCCTATTATTGTATATGAAGGGCTCGAAAGAAAAGTAGAGATACTTGTTTATTGGCGAAGGCGGATTCGCAATGTACACGACAAAAGCGCCGAGCGAGTAGCGGAAAGGAATTGCCGCAAGGCAGCCCTGCGTGGGGTGCTGAAGAATCAGCAGCTTATTCGTCTGGTCAACCCAGAACTGGTTCGTGGTGTAGTTGGCCTCATTGAAGTGATAGGCATCCCACGAAGTGAGGTTGAATGCATTTGCCCTGCCTGAAGTGACGAGCATGAGCTGCTGCGAGGACTCCATTGTTGCCTCAGAGCAGTTCTGCACGTAGCTGCCGTTTATGAGCGAGATGTTCATGAATTGCGTCTGGACTGGCGTGATTGAAATTACGTCGTCAGGCGTCATCGCCGCGCTGGCGAGGCTGATCGTGAAAATGAGCATAATGCAGGATACCAGAATCTGTTTCAAAGTGTTCATGAACGCACCCCCAGAACGAGGTTTTTATATGGCTTTTCACATTTATAAAGCTGTGCAAGCGTGCGACGTTTGCCGAAGGCGCGGCTGAATGCATTTAAATCTAGTCCCCAAAGGTAGGAGCAATAGCAATTACGAGAGGTGCTAAACATGGAAGCTATCGCGAAGAGAATTTCGAAGATGGGTACAGAGAGCGCGTTCGCAGTGGGCGGCAGGATATCTGCGCTCGAGAGGAGCGGCAAGAAGATTTACAAGTTCCACATTGGGCAGCCGGACTTCCCAACGCCTGAGAACATCAAGAAGGCAGGCATTGACGCAATTGCCTCCAACTTCACGGGCTACACTGAGCCAGCTGGCATTTTTGATTTGAGGCAGGCTGCTGCCGAGTATATCTCGAAGACAAGGCATGTTGAGGTTGACCCGGCTGAGGTTGTGATTGCACCAGGCGCAAAGCCAATCATGTTCGGCACTGGCTTCATCTGCATTGACAAGGGAGATGAGGTTGTTTACCCGAACCCGGCTTACCCCATCTATGAGTCGTTCATAGAGGTGAATGGCGGCAAGGCTGTTCCGCTGAGGCTGAGTGAGGAGCAGGGCTTTGCATTTGACCATGAGCAGATGAAGGCCAAGGTGAAGAAGGGGAAGACGAAAATGATCGTGATAAACTCGCCTGCCAATCCGACTGGAGGCGTGCTGAGTGAGGATGACTTGAAGCTGGTGCGGGACCTTGCAGTGGACAATGATACGCTGGTGTTCAGCGATGAGATTTACGACCAGTTCATCTATGAGGGCGAGTTCAAGAGCGTGCTTTCTCTTGATGGCATGAAGGAGAGGACTATTCTGCTGAACGGGCACTCGAAAACTTACTCAATGACTGGCTGGCGCCTCGGATACGGCGTGATGCCAAAAGCAATTGCGGAGAAATTTGTGCAGCTTGGCATAAACATGTACTCGTGCCCTACCTCTTTTGTGCAGAAGGCCGGCGTTGAGGCTATTAAGGGCCCGCAGGACAGCGTTGTGAAGATGCGCGATGAGTTCAGGCGCAGGCGCGATGTGATTGTGAATGGGCTGAACTCCATAAAGGGAGTGAAGTGCCAGATGCCAAAGGGCGCGTTCTATGTCCTGCCGAATGTGAAGGGTGCGCTGAGAAGGCTCGGCATGAAGCAGTCCATTGAGCTGCAGGAGAAGCTGCTTGTGGAGAAGGATGTGAGCGTGCTTGCGGGCACCTACTTCGGCAAGTATGGCGAGGGCTACCTGAGGATGTCGTATGCAACTAGCATGCCGGACATTGAGGAAGGCCTGAGAAGGATGAAGCAGCTGATTGAAGGCTGAGCAGCCCAGCCAACCCTTAAATACTCCCTTCGCCATATTTATTAGCTAGTTCTAAGGTGCGGAAATGGGAGGCCGTCTTGCTCCAGCCAGCATAGCCAGGAATACGGGGCGCAGCGGCAGCAATGATTACTTCCTGAGGTGCGCGGAGCTTCTTGGCGGCGGTCCGATACTGATTCCGAAAAGCCGAGGAAGGGGAAGCCGTGCGGCATACGAGCCGGACTTGGAAATGGCAGGAGTGCGAAGGATGCTCCTCGAGATGGGCGGCAGAATTTCGAAAAGGACGGCGATAAGCAGGCTGAGGAAATATGAGCGCCTTGTCTGCGACATTGCTGAGGCAGTCGCATCGGAGCTCGGATTTTTAGGAAATAAGATGGTGGAGCTGACGGAAGAGCAGGAGCGCAGCATGTTTGGGGCGATATGGAGGGAGATGCACCAGGCCCCGCGCATTGTTTATGGGGCTGACAAGTATGGCTTTCTCTATTCCGCGGTCGGGACGATGAAGCTCGACTGCGACAACCAGGCCTTCCTGGTTTACGACGTTATGAGAAAGCTGAAAGTAAGGGGCGCAAAAATCGTGCTTGCCAGCGTGCACAGGCATGGGGACCATGCGCTTGTGAAAGGAAAGTGGCTCTACTTTGAGCCCACGAACAACAAGGTTCCGATGATGGGGAGGGAATCCAAGAGAACCCAATTTTACCAGGAGCTTTCGTGGAAGCGGAAGATAGATGCGCTCGCAGCCGCCACTTGCGGCTGGTATTTCATGGATATCAGGGACTATGGAGGGGCCATCGCATGCTTCGAGCTTGCTTTCAGGGAAAATGTCGACTTGAGAATGATGAGGGAGAAGATAGAAAAGGCCTGCAAGCGCCTTGCCGAGGGCGCGAGGAGCGGGAGGAGGTTCGAGGAAGAACTGGAGGCCTACTCCAAGCTGATGGAACTGTTGCCGTCGCCCGAAGTGAAG
>JBAZVU010000080.1:0-787 GCA_041660725.1 Candidatus Micrarchaeia archaeon
TACACGCGCTGGAATTCCTGATATTCCCCCTCATAGCCAAGCACCCCGCCGCCCGGCTTCCTCATCAGTTCCTCGTAAAACATCAGTGTTGCAAGCGCTTCCATCACTTTGGTGGACATTGCAGTCTTCCTTTTGCCAAGCTCCACTATCCTTGTGAACTCTTCAGTTTCCTTTGGCGGCGTGAGCAGCAGGTCCAGTGCAAAAACAGCATTTTGGCGCACGTCCCAAAAACCAAAGAAATTCGCAGCAATATCCTTGACGAGCTGCGGCATTTCTGCTTCGGCCTCTTTTGCAATCTCGCCTTTCCCGTTGTAATAGCTGTCCCAGAACTGCAGCAGGCCCGGCGGCTCAAGAATGCCGCGCATGCCGTCAGGCTTCCTTACCATTAGCATGCACACTAGTATGCATTTTCCTCTATTTAAACCCCTGATACTTGCCCGCTTATGCTCGCTGCAGTATCACGCGCCGCTGCCTCCTCATCCAGTCCTTGTCAACATGGCGCTCCTCTGGCGGGCCTTTACCCCCTGCATATTCACGCCATCACGCCTCAGTTGTGCATATTTCAGTTTGAGCGGCCCGCCCTCCTTCTGGGTAATGCTCTCGCTGAGCTGCTCGAATGCATCCTTTTGCCTGAAGAGCTCCTTCAGCCTTCCCTTTCTCCTCGGGTCGTCCCTCATCCTTCGCACCTTCTCAATCTCCTCCTCAAGCTCAGCTAGCGGCACAACTACCCCGAAAAGCGGCTCAACAAGCCGCGCCTGCCCCGGCTCCTTCACAGTCTGCATTGCAA
>JBAZVU010000080.1:797-5116 GCA_041660725.1 Candidatus Micrarchaeia archaeon
TTCCCTAAATAGCGGGTGTCCCGGTCAGTGAGATGGTCATCGCACAGCACTTCGTGTACCTCAAAGAGCTCCCTGGCCTGGACCTCGCGAAGTTGCCTGCGATGCTGCACTTTTTCACCTCATCACACCCGGTTGAATTTTGTCCAAAAGCCCTTAATAAACCCGCGTGCCCATTTCTGTTCAGGCGATAATTTGGTCTTCGGAACTTACAGCAAAGGCTCGCGCTATGAGCGGGAGCTGATAGCAATCTTTCAGGAAAAGGGCTACTCAGTCATCAGGTCAGCCGGCTCTGGCGTCGGCACTCCCTCGCCTGACATTCTTCTTTTCAAGCGCTCAAAGCAGTACGGCCTTGAGTGCAAGGCCTGGGACAAGGGCAGCCTCTCTCTTGAGAAATCCAAAATAGCCGAGATGCGCACATGGCAGGACAACACTGGCATGACAACGATGATAGCCTGGCGCGTATCGCGCGACGGCTGGTACTTCATCTACCTTGACGAGCTTGGCGAGCAGCCAAAGAGCTTCACTGTCACGCTGAAAAGGGCGAAGGAAATCAACAGGCGCGTCGAGAGCCTGCTGTGAACATCGGCTTGCCCAAAGGCCTAACCTGCACTTTTCCAGGCAGTTTATTGGCTCTGTTTCTTTCAATCTTCATCCACTGCCCGCATTTACCATCATCAAAAACAGCCTTCGCAGCATCTGCCCGCACTTCCTTCTTCTCGACAGCCGGACTTGCATCCGAATGGTTGAACATCCTAAAGGTTTCGCCCATCTCGCCCGCGCCTTTCATTGTGCTTGCCAATATTGCAAAGCCGCTCGTGACAGCGAGCGTTATCCCTCCCCAGATTATTGCCCCAAAAATCGCACTAGTTGTCACGCGGTCTGAATCGGAATTGGGCCGCAGCCTCTCCCGCACGCCATGGATGAGCGCGCCAACTCCTGCGGCAAGTGCAGTAGGTGCAACTACCATGAGCCATGGGTTCAGCTCAACCATCCATCCACCTCTGAAAATTAGGATTTCTTATGCACCTCATCCTTAATAAGAAAATAATTACCCATTTTCAGGTAGCTACTTTTAAAAGCGTAGAACTGGAATAGCTGTGCATGGACAACGTCGAGCTTGCGCTTTCCGCCCTGAGGAAAGGCGGCTTTGTGGTGCTTTTCGACTCCGGCGACCGCGAGGGCGAGGCGGACATACTTCTTGGGGCCCGCTTTGCAACTCCTGCAAAGGTAGCGGACATACGCACTTTCGGCGGCGGCCTTGTCTGCGTGGCAATAGGCTCAGAAGCGTGTGATTCCCTGGGCCTTCCTTTCCTGGCTGAAGTCATGGGCGACTCGCGGAAAGTCTCGAAGCAGCTCATACTCAAAAAGGCAAAATACGGCGACAAATCAGCTTTCTCCCTGTCAGTCAACCACAAGGACACCTTTACTGGAATACCTGACATCGACAGGGCAAAAACAATGCGCGAGCTTGGACTGATTGTTGAAAAGGCAGGCACACGCGGCTCTTCACTGGCTTCCTCTTTTGCCAAGTCCTTCAAGGCGCCCGGCCACGTGCAGCTCCTGCGCTCAAGCGGGCTGTGCAACAGGAAGGGCCACACTGAGCTCTCAACAGAGATGGCGCTGCTTGCAGGCATTGCGCCTGCAGTTGTGCTGTGCGAAATACTCGACGGGAAAACAGGCAGGGCAGCAAGCACTTCCAAGGCAAAGGCAATAGCGAAAAAGCTGCACGCCCCTTTCATAAGCGGCAAGCAGGTAATGGAGGCGCTGGAATGAGCATCAAACAGCTGAAGCTCGGCATTGTTGACACCACCTTTGCGCGCGTCAACATGGCGGACTTTGCGATGGATGAGATAAGCAAGAGCTACGGCATGCGCGTGCAAATAATCAGGCATACTGTGCCTGGCTTCAAGGACCTTGCAGTTGAGTGCAAGCGGCTTCTGGAACTCGAAAGATGCGACATAGCAATGGCCTTTGGAATGGTCGGGCGCGCGCCCATAGACGCCCAGTGCGCCCACGAGGCCTCGCTCGGCATCCAGATGGCCAAGTTGATGACGAACAGGCACATCATCGAGGTGTTTGTGCATGAAAACGAGGCCAAGAATGACGCGCAGCTGCTGCAAATCTGCGAGAACAGGGCAAGGAAGCACGCGCTGAATGCAGTGCACCTGATGTTGGCGCCCCATCTTCTCTCGAAGAATGCAGGCAGGGGGATAAGGCAGGGCTTTTCTGATGAAGGGCCGGCGAAAATAACAAAACAAAAGAAAAAGGCGAGCAAATGACTTCAATTGCAGTTGTAGCCAGCGAGTTCAACCAGGCGATAGTTGATGAAATGCTGAAGCATGCCATTGCAGCAGCCAAAAAGAGAAAAATCACAATAGCAAAAACCATCCGCGTCCCAGGCGCTTACGACGCTCCACTTGCAGTAAAGAAGCTGCTGGAAAGGCGCGATATTTCCGCAGTAGCTGTAATAGGCGCAATAATCACGGGCGAGACAAAGCATGATGAGCTGATTGCGGGCGCGCTTGCAAATGCGCTCACTGCCCTTTCCCTCCAATACGAAAAGCCAGTCACCCTCGGCGTAATAGGGCCTGGCGCAACTTATGCAATGGCAAAGGCGAGGGCAAAAGGCTATGCCGAGCGCGCCGTAACAGGCGCAGGCAAAATGGCCGAAGAGGTGCAGAAAATATGAAACCAAAAATAACCGGGGCAAAGCTGCCAACGCGCATAGGCGACTTCCGCTTCTTCGCCTTCCTTGACTCTGACAACAAGGAGCATGCGGCACTCGTAAAGGGCGACATCAGGGGCAAGGAAAAGGTGCCAGTGCGCATCCACAGCTCCTGCATGACCGGCGACATCTTCGGCTCCCTGAAATGCGACTGCCGTGCCCAGCTTGAGCAGGCAATACGCTACATACACTCCAAGCCCTTCGGCGCAATAGTGTACCTGAACCAGGAAGGCAGGGGCATCGGGCTGTACAACAAGATACGCGCCTATGCCCTGCAGGAAAAGGGCTATGACACTGCAGAGGCCAATGAAAAGCTCGGCTTCAAGAGCGATGCGCGGGACTTCGGACCAGCTGCACGCATGCTCAAGCTCCTCGGCGTGAAATCAGTAATGCTGCTCACCAACAATCCGCGCAAGCTGCATGGAATATGCATGCGCGGAGTGAAAATAGCTGGCCGCATACCAATACATACAAAGCCCACGAAATACAACAGGCGCTATCTTGCCACAAAAGTCGCAAAGCTCGGGCATTATGCAGACTGAGTGGTTTTCATGGCTGGTTTGGACAATGAAGCGCACTATATGCGTCTCGCCCTAGCTGAAGCCAAGAAAGCAGACCCATTTCCCAACCCGCAGGTTGGCGCTGTGATAGTGAAGAACCGGCGCATCATTGCTACGGGGCACCATGAATACTCAGGCGGCCCGCACGCAGAACTAGCAGCCATCAGGAAGGCGGGCAGAACTGCAAAAGGCGCGACCCTTTACGTCACTTTGGAGCCCTGCTCCCACATCAGAAAGAAAACCCCTCCCTGCACTATTGCAATAAAGAAAGCCGGCATCTCGCGCGTTGTCTATGGCACCCTGGACCGCAATCCCTCGGTGCACGGGCACAAGTTCCTGAAGGACTTTGGCATTGAGGCAAGCGGCGGCGTACTTGCAAAAGACTGCGAAAAACTGAATGCAAGAATTTTCTCCCATTTCCAAAAAAGGATGCCCCTAGTTGCAGTGCGCTATGCAATGAGCCTTGATGGGAAAATAGCAGCGCGCACAGGCGACTCCAAGTGGATAAGCAATGAGAAGGCGCGGAACCATGCGCGCAGGCTTCGCGGCTCCTATGACGTGCTGCTGGCAGGGGCAAATACCGTGCTGGCAGACAACCCGCTCCTCACATGCCGCACTCCTGGCATGCCAGAGCCTTTGCGCATAATCTGCGACAGCCATTTGCGCGTGAAGCCGGGCATGCGCGTTTTCAGGGACCAGAACATAATGATAGCAACGTCGATGAAGCGGAATTTGAAAAGGCAGAAGGAGCTGGAGGCAGCAGGCATTGACATCATCATTTGCGGCAAGGAGCGTGTTGACCTGAAGCAGCTTTTGCGCGCGTTTTTCGAAATGGGCAAGCGTTCTGTGCTCATAGAAGGCGGCGGCGAGCTGATAGGAAGCGCGTTTGATTTGCACCTCGTCGACAGGATCTACACTTACATTGCCCCAAAAATCATTGGCGGCGAAGATGCAATTTCTCCAGTGCGCGGGAAGGGCATTGCGCTCGTGCGGAATGCATTAAAGCTCTCAAACCCACAAATAATGCGGTTCGG
>JBAZVU010000081.1:0-5097 GCA_041660725.1 Candidatus Micrarchaeia archaeon
CAGGACATAGTAAGGCGCGTTGTGGCAGACTTTTTTCTGGAGGCGCATGTTGTCGGCTATTGTGTGCAGGGGCATGTGGCCAGGGCCTTCGCAGAAAACCTGCACGCCTGCTTTTCTTGCTCTGAGGACGAGCTCGCCCTGCACTTTCAGCTCATGAAGCTGCGCCTTGTCATTGGAGTCTGCCAATGAGCCGGGCCTCAGGGCATCGCCGAGGCTGATGACGCAGTTGGCGTCCTTCATTATGTCGAGTATGGAATCGTAGTTTGTGTAGAGCGGGTTTTCCTTGCCAGTGTCGTGCATGTACTTTGCGATGATGCCGCCGCCCCTGCTGACTATTTTTGTGACGCGCTTCTTGGCATATTCAACTCCTTGGCGCAGGGCTGCTGAGTGTATTGTCAAATAGGCTGCGCCTGTTTTTGCATATGCCTCGACCTGCCTGATGAAAGCGTCCTCGTCAGGATGGCCGAAGCAGGTGTAGATGGGCACTGCACCCACAGGTATTTTTGAGTGCGCTATTGAGGAGCGCAGGTTCGCAGGGCCATCGCGCGTGCTCAGGTCCATTATTGTGTCAGCGCCGTGGTGCTCTGCTACTCTTATTTTCTCCAGCTCTGCTGAAAGCGGGCTGGACATGCTGGCGCCGAGGTTGGTGTTCACTTTTGTAGTGCAGCCTGCCCCGACAGCACAGGCTGCGGGGTTGGACTGGTGCTTGAATATTACTATTTGGCCTGAGGCAACGCGCCTCTTGAAAGTCGCAAGGGGCAGGTGCTCCCGGGCTGCGAGCGCTGAATAGCCGTCTTCCATAACGCGGTTATGCCCTCGGAAGCTTTTTATAAATGTTCTGAGCCTAAAGAAGGCTGTTAAGAACCAACTTACGGAGAGAGATAACCATGGCTGACGTTACAATATCTGCATTGGTGGAAGGCGGCAAGGCGAGCGCAGGCCCGCCGCTCGGCCCTGCACTGGGCCCGCTGGGCGTAAACATCGGCGGCATCATTGCCGAGATTAACGAGAAGACAAAAGACTTCGCAGGCCTCAGCGTGCCTGTCAAGGTGGTAGTGCACAAGGAAAGCAAGACCTTTGAGGTCGTTGTTGGCACCCCGCCAGTAAGCGCGCTCATCAAGAAGGAGCTGAAGATCTTGCTTGGCGCAAAGGGCGCTGCACCGGCAACACCGGGCGCATCAGGGCAGGAAAAGGTTGCAGACATCACGATTGAGCAGGTTACGCGCATTGCAAGGGGAAAGCTGCAGGGCAACTCGCTTGCGAATGACGTGAAGAGCGCTGCAAAGGAAGTGCTCGGCACCTGCGTGTCCATGGGCATAACGTGCGAGGGAAAGGACCCGCGCGAAATCATCAAGGAGATCAATGACGGCAAAGTGAAGATTTCTTGAGGCTTTTGGAATGGCTACGGGAAGCATAATAGTCCTTGTTCTCGCCCTCATCTGCTTCCTGCTGCTCTTCGGCCTTTTCTGGTTTTTTGTAAGAAAGCTATTGTCATTGCTGAAGCTGCTTGTTGCAAATTCTGTTGTGGGCCTGACAATTGCAGTCATTCTGGGCTTGCTCGGCGTGAAGATTCCGCTTACTACTGCAACCATTGTCGTCATTGCCCTCTTCGGCTTGGGCGGACTGGGCTCGCTCCTGACGCTTCTCTTCTTCGGCGTGAAGCTGGGCTAGGCGTGAAATATATTTAAACCGCGCGAGAGATAGCCCTCCATGAGGAAACTGGCTGCCTTTTTCGCATTGCTCCTTTTGTGCCAGCTTGGGACAGCTGACATTGAGAAGTGGAGGTTCGCTACCGGCGCTTACGTCTACTCCTCGCCGCAGGCAATGGGCACCAGCGCTGTGTTCGGCTCGCATGATGGCGCGTTCTACGGCGTGAATGCAGAGACTGGGAGGCTGGAGAGGTCGCTCAGGACAAATGGGCCTGTTGATTCTGATGCCACTGTTGCTGGCAATGTTGCCTATATTGGCTCCACTGACGGCTATTTGTATGCAGTTGAGCCGGGCGCAGGGACATTCAACATAAAATGGCAGGCAAAGACAGGAGGCATCTGGCAGTCCAAGCCGCTTGCAGTTGGCGGGCTCGTGTATGTTGGCTCTGTTGACGGCAGGGTGTATGCATTTGACTCTGCAACTGGAAGGCAGGCATGGAATTTCACTTCGGGCAGCGAGGTGGACTCTGCACCTGCTTACAAGGATGGAGTTGTTTATGTTGCATCATCTGACGGCAATTTGTACGCGCTCAATGCATTGAACGGCTCGCTCCAGCGCACTGTGCGCATTGGAGGGCTCTGGCTTTCCTCGCCAACCATTGATGGCAGCATGCTTTTCGTGGGCTCCACTGACGGCGCGATGTATGCATTTGACATTGCAAGGAGCGGGCTTGTGTGGAAGTACCAGACTGGCGGCACTGTGCTTGCAACGCCTACTGTGATTGGCAATGCAGTTGTGTTCGGCTCTGGAGACAATAATGTTTACTCTGTGCGCAAGGATGATGGAAAGCTGCTCTGGAAGTTTGCCGCCAATGGCTCAGTGCAGGCGCAGGTTGCAACAGCGCCTGATGACGCAGGCGGATTTACTGTTTATGCTGGCTCGCTTGACGGCAATGTTTACGCGCTCAATGCCCAGAATGGCTCGCAGCTCTGGTCAGCTGACACAGGGGACTGGGTTGGCGCAAAGCCGCTGCCAGCAGGCTCCATGCTCATTGTGCCCTCCTATGACAACGGCGTGCGCGGGCTTTCCACCCTTTCATGCAGCTTCACCTCGCCTGCTGAGAGCGAGGCTGTTGGCGGGCCTGTGCTGGAAGTGCAGGGCACTGCATGGTCTGATGCAGGCGTGAATTATGTTGACGTGAGGGCCAATGGCGGCGCATGGGTGCGCGCAAGCGGAACCACTGTGTGGAGCATGGCATTGCCTGCTGCATCTCTTGCTGATGGGGATGTGATGCTGGAGTGCAGGCCCACTGCGCCCTTGCCCGTTGGCGAGGAGAAGGCGCCTTACAATAACGTGACTGTTTCATTCAGCCGCGACTTTGCAGGCAAGCTCATCAGCGCTGATTACCCGCGCACTGAAGTGCCCTATGGAAGCGAGGTGCGCATAAAGCTCACTGGCCCGCAGGATGAGCCTGTGTTCGGGGCTGTTGCAAAGTGGGATGGTGGGAGCACTGTAAGCGGCAAGGATGGCGTGGTGCTTGTGAAGGCTGACAAGCAGGGCGCCATGGACATCACAGTGCAGGCGCAGGGCTATGAGGACAAGAAGATTGTGCTGAGTGTGGGGCTCAACTATACTGTTTATGTTGGCGGGGCTGTTGTAGTGCTGGTGCTGGCATATTACATACTTGTTTACAGAAGGAAGAAGTAGCTAGCCTCGTTCTATTCTAGCCGTTATCTTGCCGGCCAGTATGTGCGGGCTCGCGCCCTTTGAAGGCGTGCAGGTAAGCACCCTCGAAGTCATGCTTGTGCGGTCATACTTGTCGCCCGCCGCATCGCAGTTCAGGTATTCTATCGCCACTTTGATGTCGCGCATTTCGCCAACAGCCGGGAGAACGGCCGAGCCGGGCAGGTTGATAGTCCTGGTCGGGCTTGCCGCGCCGTTTACAACCACATAGTCGACCAGATAGTCGTAGTTGGTCGAAGCCTGCCCCGCAGTGCCGATGTCCGTATAGGTGAGGGTAATCTTGGATAGCTTGACGTCATAGCCAAGGCCGTTTGCAAATGAGATGGAGAGCTTGTAGAAGGGCGCAGTGCTGAAGCGCTGGAGAGTGTAGCTGGAGCAGCCGAAGCCGGGCTGGAACACGCACTCCTCTGTTGCATAGCGCGATGGGTTGAAGATGCCGAGGCCGTAGAGCACTACCAGCACTACTGCAAGAAGCAGGAGAGCCCAGCCGTGGGTAACCAGATATTCAACAGCACTCTGGCCGCGCCTTGATGCCATGCTTTCGGATGGGCGTAACAGATATATAAACCAAATGGGAAAGAGCTGCGGCGATGGTTTTGCTCGACGAAAGGATGAATCTGAAGGTGCAGGGGCTAGAGCTTTCCCTGGACAACGGCGAGCTGCAGGACTGCTACATTTCGCATGCGCACAGCGACCACACTGCTGCTGCGAAGAAGGCTGGCAAGAACATACTGGCCAGCGAGGAGACGCTTGCGCTGCTCGGAAAGGAGGGGAAGTTCGGGGAAGTGAAAGTGAAGGATGGAGTGAAGCTGCGCATGATTAACGCAGGCCACATGCTCGGCGCAAGGCAGCTGGTTGTCGAGGGCGCTGAGGGGAAATTCATTTATACTGGAGATTTCAAGTTTGAGGATGGGTTCACGACCAAGAGCGCTGATGCAGAGCAGTGCGATTATTTGCTGATGGAAAGCACCTATGGCTCGCCAACAACTGCATTTCCTTCAAGAACAGAGGTTGCTGAAAATATTGCAAAGTGGGTGCACAAGGAGAGCAAGCTGAATACCGTGCTGATTGGCGGCTATTCAATGGGCAAGGCGCAGGAGCTTGTTGCGCTGCTGAACGAGCATGGCATCACGCCGCTGGTGCACCCGCGCATTGAAAAGGTGTGCAAAATTTACGAGCGCTTCGGCGTGAAATTGCAGAGGGTGGCAATGGACAGCGCTGAAGGAGAGGAAATGAAGAAGCATGATTTTGTGGGCGTGATGCCGTTCCACCTTGTGAACAGGGAGCTGGCCTACGAGGTGAGCAGGCTTTGCAATAGGGGCGTAGCGACTGCGCTTGCAACTGGCTGGGCAAACACTTTCTATTATCCAGTTGACAAAGTGTTCCCATTGAGCGACCATGCTGATTTTGGCGAGATGCTTGACTATTTGGAAATTGCAAAGCCAAAGCAGGTGTGGTGCTGCTATGGGGATGCTGAGTACCTGGCTAAGGGGCTGAGGGCAAAGGGCTACAATGCAGCGCCTTTGGCAGAAGCAGGGCAGCAAATGCTTATAGCTGGTGTTGCTGAAGTGTAGGCATGCATGTCTATGGCCTCTGTGCAATATGCGGGCAGGGAGCAAAGCTGCTTACGTGCGAGCTGTGCGGCAGGGATGTTTGCCCGAACTGCTACAAGGCAGGCGCGTGCAAGAACTGCCTTGCTGGAAA
>JBAZVU010000082.1:0-4896 GCA_041660725.1 Candidatus Micrarchaeia archaeon
GACGTTTTCAATGCAAACGTGCGCCATGCGCTCCTGAAGGAGCTGCGCGAGATGGGCATAAGGCCTGATGAGAAGCCGCCCAACATAATACTGAAGCCCAAGAATACCGGCGGCCTGAGCATCACAACAACAGTCAAGTTCACGAAAATAAATGAAAAGACAATACGCGACATACTCAACGTCTATGGAGTGCACAACGGCGATATTCTCTTCCACGAGGATGTGGACGCCGACAGGCTCATAGACTTCCTTGCAGGCAATTGCATTTACATACCTGCGCTCACAGTGCTCAACAAGGCGGAACTGGTAGATGCAAAATACATACGCAGCCTTGGCTTCCCATGCATACCAATTTCAGCAGAGAAAAAAAAGAATTTGGACGCGCTGAAGGATGCCATCTACGAAAAGCTGGACTTCATCAGGCTCTACATGAAGCACCGGGATGGAAAGATTGACTACGATGAGCCCATGATAGTGCGGCGCGGCTCCACTGTCGGAGACGTGTGCGGGAAAATACACAGGGAGATGGTGGCGCAGTTCAAGCACGCGCAGGTGTGGGGCAAGAGCGTGCGATTCGGCGGGCAGCGCACAAACCTCGACCACGTTCTGCAGGATGGCGATGTTGTATTTATAGTCAAGAAGAACCAGTAAGTGGATAGAGGAAGGGAAACAATGCCAACTGAAAAGGAGATAAACGAAATCATCGCGTGGTGCGAGGCCAGGAAGAAGCAGCGCAAGCGCGCCCTGGTAATAGAGCGCAATGAGTTCGCTGAAAAAATCGACTGGATGCTCGCAAAAACGCTCATTGAAATTGACATGCCGCTGGAAAGGGCGGACAAGCACGCGCTTGTCTACGACTCAGTGATGAAGTGCCTGTGGGAGTGGCGCAACGGCGAGTGGGCGCGCATAACGCCTGGCTGAGGCTATAACGAAAGGTTAATATACGGGCAGCAGGAAAGAGGAGCTAAGCGACCAGTGAAAAAGAGGCGATGTATATGGCTACAATATTTGATTTCCTCAAGTGTGAGGTATGCGGAAAGGAGTTCCACTCTTCCACAGAGCCGGGCAGGAAGACAAAGCTGGACAGGGAGGGCTTCACGCACATATTCTGCGACGCGTGCTTTGACAAGCAGAACGGCGGGCTTTAAGAAGAAAACGGAAAGCAGTTCGGCAATCGTCGCCCGGAAAGGCATATATAGCTCCGAAGCCTAATTTTGGCAGGGCAAATGGCACAAAAACTTGGACCTTCTAGTGGGAAAAAGGCGTGCTTTACATCCTGCCCTAAGCAAATGATTTTGACCCTATTGTGAGGTGGTGGAATGGCCGTTGCGACAATTGAGAGCAGGCTGCCAGCAGGCAAGGTGTTCATTGGCAAGAACCTGCCGGACATGGGCAGGGATTTGGCACAAATACCAGTTTTCGACCAGGACCACAACCAGATAGGCACAATACAATTTGACAAGGATGCCCCTTACATGTGGGTAAGCGGAAAAATAGTGCCAGTTGAGCATGCGGTCATGCACACTCTTTCCTACGTAGTGCACTACGGCGGAGGCGGCTTTGAGGGCGAGAGGTGCTATGTCGTAGTTGACAACCATGGAGAGCCGCTTTACTCAGCACTCTTCCGCAATGGGGCGCATAAGGGCCGCTTCATCTTCTCGGCGCACACGCTCAACAAATTCGAGCAAATAGCGCAGGATACGCGGGAAGGCTTTGAGCGCTTCCCATACACTGCACGCGAGTTCTTTGCTCTTGCAGAGGACTGCCACCTGAATGGCAAGGAATTCCCATACACTCTCAAGGCAATAGGCGGCAGCAATGGCGACATGCACGAGTACACGCTGAACGAGCTTGTTGATGCAACCCGCACGCTGATGACTGTTGACGGCCTCGGCAGGGGGTACATCAGGCCTTTCTTCTGGGTAGGCGGCAGCAAAGGGCTCAAGGTGCCCACTATTGGCAGGACATTGCAGGTTGCAATTGCGCCGCTGCCCTGGGGCACATACCTGCAGCCAGAGCACTATGCAAATGGCCTTACAGCGCTTGTTGCGCCATTCCCGCGCATAGGCGAGGACATGGACGTGCAGCGAAAGCTTTCGGGCAATTACCTCAACTCATCCAAGAACGCCAATGTTGCGGGCATGCTTGGCACGCTCGGCATGAAATTCGGCGAGGTGCTGGTTCTGAACCAGCAGGAGCTTGTTGTTGAGGGCTCTGCTGAGAACCTGTTCGTGCTCAAGCAGGGTGTTGTTTACACCCCGCCAATAAGCGACCACGTGCTGCCTGGCATCACGCGCGATTCAGTTGTTTACATACTTGAGCAGATGGGCGTGCCTGTTGAGTACAAATCACTCGGCCTTGATGAGGTGAAGGGGGCGGAGGCAGTGATGCTCACAGGCACTGGCGCAGAGCTCATACACTTGAAAGAAATTGGAGAAATACCGAACCTGACAGAGGCTGTTAACAGGGCCACATTGCTCAGGTCAGAGGAGCAGGGGGCGCGGAAGCAGGAGCCCCTTGCAGAGCCAATAATAACGAGCGTGAATGGCGGAAAGAAGCACAAGATAGTGCAGGAAGTGCAGGACAGGTTCCGCGATGTTTTTGTGAAGGGCACGCCAACCCACAAGACATTCGGCGAGCGCTGGCTTGACCCGCTTTACGTGAGCGACAAGGACCGCGCGCAAATGATTAAGGAAGCTGAAAAGATAATGAGGCAGAAGGGCCCTGCGCCTGTGCAAACCCGCGGGAACGGGCAGCCACTTGCAAAGCGCTGAGGCTTAGCGCATTATCGGCTCAACATAGAGCTCGTTCAGCTCGCGCGCGAAGTTGGCATTCGGATGCCTCTCGACTATGAATTTCTTGACAGTTGCAGCGATAATAGTCTTCTGCACGTCGCTCTCTGTGCCGTCAGGTATTCTCAGCTCCGTGGAGGGCGCGAAGCCGGTCATCTCGCGCATCAGGAGCGGCTGCGGCAGTTCGTCAAGGTAGTGCCTGATGGAATCAATCTGCCTGTCCAGCGCCGCATTCAGGCCGCGCGCAGTGCGCCGCGCATAAAGGGCTTCAAGCTGCCACTCGCCCCTGCGCCTGGCCCTTTCCATTGCCTGGCTCATCTTGTCTGCGAAAAACTGCACTGCAAGATTCAGGTCCATGCCATCTTTCTGGTGCCCCTCGCGGAGCTCGAGAAGGGAGTCATTGGCCCTAAAAATCAGGTGCGGGCTGTTGAAAATATTGCGCCAGTTGCACCAGTCCCCTATTTCCGGAAGCTGGATGGAAACCTTGAGCCCTGACTCGGCCTCAATGCGGCTGACATCGGCTTCTAACTCAGCCCGCTTCCTCGCGGCTGCCGGAGACGTGCCTGGCTTGATGCCAACTGAAAGGTCGATGTCCCCCGGCTTGACCAGCTTCTTTACGAGCGAGGAGCCGTAAAGCACGAAATAGCTGAGCCCCTTTTCACCGTAAATGCGCACAACAGAATCATAGACTTTGCGCGCTGCAAGCACATTGTCCGCAATCCTTGCAGGCAGGCCGCGCTGCATCATTTGCGCGCGATTTGATGAAAGCGGATTGCCGACGCGCCCAACAATGCCGCCAGCATCAACAATGCAATAGTGGAAATCCTCGCTGCCGCCCCATCTTTTCGCCTCCATTGGCACGTCATTTGCAGTTTCAAACTCCCACTTCCAGCCCCTCAGCTTGTTGATTCCGCTTGCGCGCACTGCAGTGAGCGAAACAAAGCTGCCTTCGGAAGTCGGGCCTATCCAGAACTCCCTGTTCTGCAGGCCCAGACGCGCCTCGTACAGCCCGCTCATTTTTTCATCATGCATCAGCTTGAAGCGCACGAAGGGCGGAGCTGAACGGCTGCCGTCCATATTGGGGATATGCCTGTCTGCCTGCGCCCTGAGGCCCGCTGAAGTCTGCGCCCTAACTAAGACCATAGCACCACCTGAATACTGGCCAGTAGCGGAACTGGAGAATAAAGACGCCTATTGGAGAACTGAGCACCCTGCAATTTGCAAACACCCTTTCATCCATTTCACCCAAAATGCTTGGCTCCTTTGGGCGCGCTTCCCCTATATAAATCTTTTCAGCTCTGAATAGGCGCCATATGTCACAGGCAACTGGAAAGATTGCATTTGTCAGGCACGGCCTTAGCACGCACAATGGCAATGCTGCTGACCCGAGGAACCTGCCGCGCTTCCAGAGCGGCTACAAGCCGCACCTTACGCCCCTTGGCGAGGAGCAGGCCCGCAGAGTGGCAGAATTCCTCAAAGCGCATGAGCAGGACAGGGAAATCCTGATTGTAAGCAGCTCCTTCACGCGCGCACGCAAGACAACTGAGATAATTGCTGAGCGGCTTTTCAAGGCAGGCAGGACAATCAGGCACATTATTGAGGATGAGCGGCTGCAGGAAAGGGATGTGGGCGAGCTGCTTGACGGCAAGCCCATACCTCGCGGCATTACAGAGCGCGAGATTGACGTGCTTGCAATAGAAAAGGGTGGAGAGCCCATGCAGAAAGTGTGGGAGCGCATTACGCACTTCATTAATACGCTCAAGGGCGGCGCAATTGCCTATGAGGGCGCGCTCGTCATCGCAGTCACGCATGCATTTCCCATAAAGGCGGCAGTGGGCATTGCGCTTGGCATGGATGAGAAGGACGCTTTCCAGAACATCATGATTCATAATGGGAGCATCACAACTGCAGAATTCGGCAGGGGCTTCTTTGAGCTGATGGACAGCAACATGACCGCGCACCTTAATGGGCTTCCGCTGCATCCATTGAACGGCAGCCAGGTTACAATCACCGCAAACTACGGCATTGCTGCAAAGCCTGAGAACTGATTACACTGAACAGACATTTCCCTCGCCCAGCGAAGGCCCGCGCTCAGGGCACCTGT
>JBAZVU010000083.1:0-4694 GCA_041660725.1 Candidatus Micrarchaeia archaeon
CGCCTTCCTTCTCAAGCATGAGCATTGCCTTCGGGATCTCCACGCCATACGCCTCATTCTTCATGTTGTTCCTCACCTGCCCCTCAAGCTCATCCAGCACCAGCGCATCCCCTTCCGCAATGCCGCCAGTATCCATCTCAATTGCGAGCAGGCCCTGGTTCATGCAGTTGCGGTAGAAAATGCGCGCAAAGCTCTTCGCCAGTATGGCCCTCACTCCGCATGCCTTCAGCGCCATCACTGCAGTTTCGCGCGAGCTGCCGCAGCCGAAATTCTCTGCCCCAACAACAAAATCTCCCTTCTTCACGCTGCTCGCGAACTCAGGCCGATACTCCACAAAGCAAATCTTCGCAAGCGCGTCAGCGCTCATGCTCATGTTGTACCTGCCCGGCGTTATCAGGTCCGTGTTTATGTTCTTCCCAAATACCCATGCCCTCATGTTCATCTCCCCAAATATTCACGCGGGTCTGCAATCGCGCCCTTGAGCGCAGCAGCCGCAGCAGTAACCGGCGATGCCAAATAAATCTGCGCATTTGGCGAGCCCATTCTCCCCTGGAAGTTTCTGTTGCTCGTTGCAACGCACACCTCGCCGTCAGCCAGCACTCCCTGGTGCCTTCCCAGGCAAGGCCCGCATCCAGGATTTCCAATAGTCGCGCCAGCAGCCATGAATGCCTGCAATGTGCCGTCGCGCAGGCACTCGTCGTAAATGCTCTGCGATGCAGGCACAACTATCATCCTCACTCCTGGCGCAACCTTCTTTCCCTCAATCATCCTTCTCACCAAGTGCAAATCCTCCACCCTCCCATTAGTGCACGAGCCGATGAACACCTGGTCAACAGGCGTGCCGGCAACTTCGCGCACAGGCTTCACATTATCAATATCATGCGGGCATGCAATGAGCGGCTCCATCCTGCTCACGTCCAGCTCAACAGTCTGCGCATACTCTGCATCAGCATCTGCATTCACCGGCTTCGCGCTCTCAGCGCCCCGCCTGCCCTTCACATACTCCAGCGTCTTCGCATCAGCCGGAACAATAGCGCACTTTGCGCCCATCTCCGAACTCATATTCGCCATTGTCATGCGCGAGCCAATGCTCATTGCATCAACAGCGCCGCCGTAGAACTCCACGCTCATGTACGACGCGCCCTCCGCTCCAATTCTGCGCGCCATCTCAAGAATCGCATCCTTCGGGTACACGCCCCTTGGGAACGCACCCTCAATCACAACCTTCATGCTCTCGGGCACCCTGAACCACAGCTTTCCGCTTGCATAGGCAACTGCGATGTCAGTTGAGCCAACTCCGCAAGCCATTGCGCCCAGGCCTCCCTGCGTCGGGGTGTGCGAGTCAGCGCCAACTATCATCATGCCGGGCAGCACAATCTGCTCGCTCATAATCTGGTGGCACACTCCCTGCTGCACCACCTTCACTCCCTGCTCCTTTGCAAACTGCCTTATCTCCTTCTGCATGGTAGCAGCTGCAACATTCGGCGCAGGCACAGCATGGTCAAAAGGTATGAGCACCTTGCTCGTATCCCACACCTTTGCCCCAAGCTCCCTGAACGGCCCAATTGCCCATGCAGTAGTAGTGTCATGCGACATGGCAAAATCCACATTAGCCACAACATGCTCGCCTGCGCTCGCGCGCCTGCCGCTCTTCAGCGACAAAACATTTTCCGCTATCGTTCCCATGTAAGACACCTTCGGTTTCTCACTCATTTCCCATTCATTTGCCCTTACCTTCTGACATCATGCCTTTCCCGAAACCCAGGTTTCGGGGCATCCTCTCTCAGCGCCTCACATCGTGCCTCTCCAATACAAGATACGTCGTCGAGCTCTCAACGCCCTCGCACGCCCTCAACCTCTCAATCATCTTGTTCAGCTCGCCAGCAGAATGCGACTGCGCCTGCACCATCACGTCGAAATTGCCCGTCAGCTCATAGGCAGTGCGCACTCCTTCTACTTCCAATATCCTCTTCACAACTTCTGAAGTGGGCTCCTTCTCCTCGCACACCACGCCAATGAAAACTTGAAGTCCATGTTCCACACTCATCGCCTCCAACTACGCCTCAAACTCAAAGAGGTCTCCCTTCTTCTGCTTCAGCCTCTTCATCGCCCTCTGCACGCCTGCCTCATCCATTTCCATTCCAAGAGTCTCGCTCAAAAACTTCACTACATTCTTGCCAGAATACTCGCCCAGCACCATTCTCCTCTTATTTCCAACGCTCTCAGGCGAAAACGCCTCATAGCTCTGCGAGCTGTTCAGCACAGCAGCCAGATGCGTGCCGCCCTTGTGCCTGAATGCATTCTCCCCAACAACAGGCTTGAACTCATCAGTCGCTATTCCTGTAAATGCCGAGAACATCTGAGAAAGCACAGTCAGCTTCTCGGCCTTCACATCCATCTCTGCTCCATAGAGCACTTTGAGCGCCATCACTGCCTCAGCCAGCGGCACAATGCCGCACCTCTCCCCAGCTCCATTAATTGTAGTGTGTATGCAGCTCGCCCCAGCCTCCAAGCCTGCAAGCGCATTTGCCAGCGCCATGCCCAAATCATTGTGGCAGTGCATGTCCAGGGGCACCTTTGTCGCGCCCTTCACGCCCCTCACCATCTCGCCAACCCTCGCCGGCGTCATCATCCCAACAGTGTCGGGAATGCTAATCCTGTCCACGCCAGCCCTCTCCGCAGCCCTGCAAACATCATGCAAATACTCATTGCCCGTCCTTCCAGCATCCTCGCAGGTGAAGCGCACCTTCAGGCCATGCGCCTTCGCATACCCGATTGTCTCCTCAACCAGGCCGAGCGCCTTTTCCCTCGTCATCTTCAGCTTGTTCTCCAAATGAACATCACTTGTCGAGAGGAACAGCGCAACCCACTTTGCATCGCACTGCCTTGCCACATCAATGTCCGCAATGCTTGCCCTCAAATGCGCCACCACATTGGCCTTCAGCCCCATGCCATTGAGCTCCTTCACGAGCTGGCGGTGCTCTGTGCTCACAATGGGCGAAACCTCGATGAAATTCACGCCGAAATCATCCAGCTCCTGCGCCAGCCTCTGGCGCTGCTCATTGCTGAAGCGCACGTCGGGCGCCTGCTCGCCCTCCCTGAGCGTGGTGTCCAGTATGAGTATTTTTCCTGCCAGAGCCATAATTCTCCCTCCTCAGTGGTTATACTCTGCTCGCACCCCTTTATAAGCATTTCGAACCGCAAAGTGCGAAATTCGAACCAAAACAAGCCTTTAAGCCCTAAGTTGCAAATCAGCCGCCAGTATACCACCATTCAGAATAGCTGGAATCAGTAATCACGCCACCGCTGAAAACATGCACTGCTACCCTTCCGTATTTCTGTGCAGGTATTTTGATGTAAAGCGTTTGCCAGTAGCTGTCTCCCGGTTCGATCGTCCTATAGCCTCCGTATTCTTCATTGTATGCAAGGCCATCTGCTTCTATGTAGGCCTTGACTCTAACATTATATGCCGTAGCCGTCCCATAGTTTACAATGGTCACATTCACTCCCTCATAACCATTGCTTCCGAAGAAGCTGCCATCTGTTATTTGAACGAATTCTTTCGGAACTAATGGCAACGGCGTGGCACGGCTGCCTTTATATTCAGCAGGGACTTCTCCGATTTCATAGCCCTCGCCAGTAGTTTCTAGGTAGTAATAGTCCCGTCCCTCATATGTATAGTACTGGCCGCCAGGAACGTCCGTGCTATATACGCCCACGGCCATGTGCTTTGGCAGACTCAGAAGAACCACGCCATATCCCATGCTCCTTAGCATCTTGGCCGTGAGTATGGCAGTATCTTCGCAATCGCCTCCATTATCGATGAGCGTTTCAATAGGGTACCTTGGATATTCATCAAAGCCCGTTGTTACACTATCGGAAGTATACGGGAGGCTCTGTACGAATGCAATTACCATCTCAACGGTTTCGTGGTCGGAGAATCCATTTTCCCTTTGTGCATCTTTGAACAACTGGACAAGCTCATCAAAATATTCCTGATCCCACGTCTGAGTAACGTACAAACTATAATCGTTTGTGGGCGGTCTAGGCAAACTTTTCCATGCAACCGAGATATTTTCCGGGAACTCGGGATTCCAACTCCAATTATAACCTCCATATTTCCAGGAATAGTGCTCGTAAAGAATCCCCGCCTCTGTTTGTTGACTGCCTTGCCTTTCCGGTGGTGCCTGGGGCGCAGTGACTGGTGTCGGGCATGCTCCATTTACACAGCCCGCAGAGCAATATTCCGCACCCTCATTCCAGCCCGTCCCATCTGCTTTGCACTGGTCGATGTAGTATGGGCTCAGAAGGCTGCATCGCTTTTGGTATGGGCTGCAGATTTTTGGAGTTTCAACGCATCCGCCATTTTGACACATATACGAACAGCTTTCGATGAAATTCCAACCCGTTCCCTCAACGTTGCATCCGTAACGATACTTTCCGTCACAGCTATTCTCACCAGGTGTGCATATCTGAGGGGGCGCCTGCTGCGAATTCTGAGGCGTGTCACTTCCCTCCGCCCCAGCTTCTTGGCCCACCTGTTTATCTCCTTCAAAATACGAAGAGGCCACATAAACCAAAATAAAGCCAAACAGAACTACAACAACGACAAATAGCATGACGAGAAGACGAAACCCCATAGACCATGCCGCTGCTTTTGGCGGGGTTCCCACAGCATTCACTTCCACTTCTTC
>JBAZVU010000084.1:0-4679 GCA_041660725.1 Candidatus Micrarchaeia archaeon
TTTGCAAAGGGCAATGACTGGCGCGCCCTCGTTCCATTTGTCTTCCTCGGCGTCCTTGCAGCAGCCCTCTACTTCCTCATGACCTACAAGGAGGTTACCTTCACGCAGGAAACAATCATTCTCTCGCTGGCGCTTCTTGCCTGCCTTGCGCTCACGACTGCATTCGGCTGGTATGCCCTGAGCAAGGGCGAGGTGAGCGTCTACTTTGCAATCCTGACTGTAAGCGCCCCACTGACAATCTTCGCAGCCTCCTTCCTCTTCCCTGGCGAGAAGCTCAGCATGCTGCAGTGGCTCGGCGTGGTTCTTGGAATGGTGAGCGTCTACCTCGTCTCGACAGGCTGATTCTATTATAAACAATGCACTTCACAAACAGCATACTACTGAAGGGTGATCTAATGAAAGGAAAAGTGAAAATGTATAATGCCGCACGTAATTTCGGATTCATTACGGGCGACGACGGCAAGGACGTGTACGTGCAGGCCTCCTCAGTGGAAGGCGGTGCTGTGCTGGCGCCCGGCGATGCCGTTGAGTACGAAGTCGAGGCAGGCGAACGCGGCCCTCGCGCAAAGAACGTCAAGAAACTCTAAGCGCGTTTGTGAAATAGGCTTGCGTCTATTTTTCAGCCCTAGCTGTGCGCTTGCAATGGCGCCCGGCTGGGCCTGCATATGCTTATTATTATAGGAAATCCACATCTAACCTGGTTCAGCCGCAGGGGTGGCAGAGCCTGGTCAAATGCGCAGGGCTTAGGACCCTGTGGCTTAGCGCCTTCGCAGGTTCAAATCCTGCCCCCTGCATTAGCCCTTTTAGGTTGCTTCGTCGCTCGCAGCACAAGTGGCTCGCTCCTTGCATATCCCAAAAGCGCTAGCGGAAAATCCAGCCCCTATCCGATAAAATATAAATACCGCACCCGATAACCCCCCATGAGGTATGCGCTTTTCGCATTGCTTGCGGCCTTCATCCTGTTTTCAGGCTGTGTTACCGAGTCCCAGCTCTTCCCGGAGAAGGAGAAAATAACCGCCTACAAGGAGCTGGACACTGACGGCAACGGCGTTGCTGACGCCTGGTCCTACTCATTTGCAACAGTGCCTGTTGGCAATGCGAACGTCACTGTCACGCGCTCCATGCTCGTGCGCGAGCTGAACCAGAGCGGCATTGCAAAGTACCAGGCGCAGATTGTACTGACAATAGACAACTCCAACCCTCAGGCAGCGCTTTCAGACCTCACTCTTACAGAGCGCATACCAACAGACCTCACCACCTCGCAAGCAGACCTCTCCTTCCAGACAAACTACACGCGCCTTGCAGGCCAGCAGCCGCTTGTCTATGAATGGCGCATAACAGGGCTTGGCTCAAAGGCCAACACTTCCATCTCCTACACTGCTCTCAGCTCGCGCCGCATTGACAAATCCTGGGTTGAGTCCAATATGCTCACCCCGAATGTTGCAGCCTCCATCAGCACCCTCACAAATTATCCGGCAGTCGCATTCTCGCTCTCTCTCCTGCAGGGCATTCTCGGCGCACTCACACCCATCATCAGCTTCTACCCTGCAATAGCAGTCACGGCCTCGCTGGTGCTCATCATCCTCTACGCATTCTACGGGCTCCTGCTGCTCATCTACGGCACCATATTTGCGATAAAGGACAGGAAGAACCTGCGGGACACCATCTATGATGTTGCGGGCGCTGGCGAAAAGGACAACCGCACTTACTTGATAGTAGGCGCAGTGCTGGTTGCAATCGGCCTTGCATCAGCCTACCTTCTCCCGTCAGCAGCGCAGGCGCCCCAGGCATCAGCAGACTTCGGCTCTCTCATCAAGGACTATGTTGCAGACCCCATCAAGGCATTCGGCTCCCTTCTCCTCATGCTCGGCCTTCTTGCGCTCTTCTTTGTTGCAGAGGACGCAGTGAAAGGCCTTGTGCTGGGCAAGCGCTACTATGAGGCAATCAGGAAGCCCGCCCAACTCGAAGAGGCAGTGCGCGAGAGCGGGGTGATGGAGCACACAGAGCATTTGCGCGACGAGGTCAGCGCCACCTTGCAGAAGGCAGAGGCCCTCACAGCATCCGGCTTTGACTTCAATGACGAGATTTCAGTTCTTGAGGCAATAATAGGCGGCATAGACAAGGCAGAGGAAAGGGCGATGAAGCACGAGCTTGACGATGCGCGCGGCCTGCTGGTGGAAGCGCGCAAGAAGTACGATGCAGCGCGCCCAAGCCTGCTGAAGAAGGTTGAAAAGGCCTCGAAGCTGAGCGCAGAGCTCGCCTCGCTCTACACTGCAAAGAGCGACTGCGAGGCCCTGCTCATAGAGGCAGAGCGCCAGGGCTCCAATGTGGGCGAGGCAAAGAAAAAGCTGGCTGACATCGACGTTGATGCATCCGTAGACTTCGCGAAGAAGCTTGCAAGCGACGGCAAGCTGGACCAGATTGAAAAGGAAATCGGGCCTGCAAAGCGCTCGCTCGAAACCCTGCGCAGCTCGCTCTCCACACTTGCAAAGGCAAAGAAGCGCGTGAAAATAGGCTCTGTGAACAAGCAGAAGCTCGACGCAGTTCTGAAGGGCCTCGTGTCCTCGCGCAAGATAGAGGCTGCTGCAATAGTGAGGCGCGACGGGCTCATGGTCACCTCCAACCTGCCCAGTGACGTGGACAAGGACGTGATAGCTGCAATGAGCGCGCGCATGATGGACCGCGCCGAGATGGTGTCCAGCGAGCTGAAGCGGGGCGACGTGAAATACGTGGTTGCCGACGGCTCGCTTGGCAAGATAATAGCAATGGACGTGAGCGGCGCCGCAGTTCTTATCTGCCTTATCAAGCCCAAGGACGACATAGGCTTCGCAATTCTTGCAATGGAAACGGCAGCGCGCAACATTGCGGACCTTTTCGGGGTAGGTTGATTGCACATCATAGTCGGCGTTGACCCTGGCACAACTTATGCAATAGCTGCAGTTGACTTGAACGGCCGGTTCCTTGGCGCATGGAGCAGCAGGGATGCGGGCAAGGAGCAGGCGCTCATGCAGATGCGCAAATTCGGCCTGCCCTGCCTCATTGCAACAGACGTTTCCAAGGCGCCTGATGCAGCAGTAAAGCTCGCAGCCTACGCAAACACGCGCCTCTTCACCCCCTTGCACGACCTTGGCCAGCAGGAAAAGCTGGAGCTTGCGCGCGGCCCCAAGCTCGCGAATGAGCACGAGATGGATGCGCTTGCAGCAGCCCTGAAAGCCTACCACCACTATGAGAACAAGCTGCGCCTCATAGACCGCGTTGCCAGCGAGCGCGGGCTTGAGGAAAAGGCAGACGAAATCAAGCGCCTTGCAATAGCAGGTCTGTCAGTGCACCACGTGCTCCTGCTTCTTGAAAAGCCAGCAGAGCCAACAAAAGAACTTGCGCCTCACCCTGCCCTCAGGCAAGAAAGCAGGCGCGACCTCATTTCGGAAATTTCCCTCCTTGCCAACTCAAACGCAGAGCTGCGCAAGGCTCTTGAGAGGCTTGATCGCGAGAACTCCACGCTGCGCGAAAAGCTGGAGCAATTCGAGAAGGGCGCGCGCGTGCGGCTTCTGCGCGAGGGCGAAATAAGGCACAGGGACAAGGTGATTCACACTCTCAAGGGGCTTCTTGCATGGCGCCGCAAGAAAAAATCCCATCCAGCGCCCCAGCCCAAGAAGACTTTAAAAGCCTTGGCAGCCAAAGACAATTCTGTGGATTTGGACGGCATCGTCGGAACCTACAGGCAAAAATAATACATTCACTGAATAACTGCGGGTGCACGGCTGCGGGCTTCATCCTGCAGTTATTCACTCACGGGGTGGGCACATGGACAACCAAGGCATCACGGCACAAACACCAACAACACAACCGCCTGCAAGGCCTCCGAATGCTGGCTATCAGCCGAGGCCTGCACCAGCAAGGCCCCCGCACATAGGCGCGGAACAAATAGCGCGCGACGAGCGCATGATTTACGTTGGCAAGAAGGAGCTCATGAGCTACGTGCTCGCGGTCGTTACGCAGTTCAACAACAACCTTCCAGAAGTGCACATCAAGGCAAGGGGCAAGATGATTTCGCGCGCAGTGGACATTGCGGAAATAGTGCGCCACCGCTTCATGCCCGATGTGAAGGTCAAGAACATAGCAATAAGCACGGAGGAGCTTCCCTCCGAAGACGGCAGGATGTCCAAGGTTTCATCAATCGAAATATCACTTTCGCGATGAGCCCCTGCCTGTCCAGCACAAGTGAAATGGCGATACCATGAAGATACCTATTTGCGAACTGTGCGCGTCAACCGGCACGCTCTGCTCAGGCTGCAGCGCCAAGCTTTCGAGCGGCAGGATAACCGAGCAGGACGTGCAGGTGAGCATGCTTCTCCACAAGATGAAGGACAAGTACAATTTGCAGGAAGCTGACTTCACGAAATCCGTTGATTTGGGCCGCGTGGTTCTCATACTCACAAAGGGAGACGTCGGAAAACTCATAGGCAGGGAAGGCAAGGTGGTTGCGGAAATATCGCACGCCCTCGGCAAGAAAGTCAGGATAGCTGAAATGGGCGGGGACATGCGCAAGACAATCTCAGACATACTCATGCCGGCAAAGCTGCTGGGCATAAACGAGGTATTCACAGCAGGCGGGCGCGCCTACAAGGTGCGTTTGCTCTCGAGCGAGATGAGGCAGGTGCCAATAGACCTTAACTCGC
>JBAZVU010000085.1:0-3864 GCA_041660725.1 Candidatus Micrarchaeia archaeon
GCTAATTGCGCACCCCTCGCCGCTGAACTTCACGTCAACTATTGTTCCATCCTTGCCAACTATCAGCTGCATTCCAATGTCATCCCCGCACACCGGGTTATCCCCATGCGAAGCGTGCGTGCTCTTTGCCAGCGTTCCGTAGTTGCGCGGGCTGTGGTAGTGGTCGAGAATATTCTCGCTGTAAACATCGCTCATGAAAGCACCTTCACTGCCTTTTCAACTCCCTTTGCAAGCCTGTCTACATCCTTCCTGTCATTATAGAGGTAGAAGCTTGCCCTTGTAGTTGCAGCCATTCCCAGCTTCTTGTGCAGGGGCATTGTGCAATGGTGGCCTGAGCGCACTGCAATTCCTTCTGCATCCAGCACCTGCGCCACATCATGCGGGTGCAATCCTTCAACTGAGAAAGACAAAGTTGCAACCCTTTCCTCAGCCTTCTTCGGCCCGTATATGCTCACTTCATCAATCTCGCCAAGCCTCTTCATTGCATATTTCGCCAGCTCCCTCTCATGCTCATGCACCCTGTGCATGCCTATTTTTTCCAAATAGTCAATTGCAGCTCCCAGCCCAATAGTGCCAGACGCATTCGGAGTGCCTGCCTCGAATTTCGTCGGCAGCTCATTCCAAGTAGCCTCGTGCAGCGAAACAGTCCTTATCATGTCCCCGCCGTAGAGAAAGGGCTTCATTCTCTCGAGCAGCTCCTTTCTGCCCCACAGCACGCCTATGCCATCAGGAGCAAGCATCTTGTGGCCTGAGAATGCAAGAAAATCGCACTCAAGGCCCCGGACATCAACAGGCATGTGCGGAACGCTCTGCGCACCATCAACAGCCATTAGCGCGCCTGCATCATGCGCCATGCGGGCCAGCTGCCTCACATCATTAACAGTGCCAAGCATGTTGGAAGCATGCACAGCTGTCACCAGCTTTGTCTTTCTTGTAATCACCTGAGCAGCACTTTGCATGTCCAGCCTGCCTTCAGCATCAATATCAATGAACTTCAGCGCAACGCCCCTCTGCTGGAACATCTGCCAGGGCACCAGGTTTGCATGGTGCTCCATCACAGTAGTGACAACCTCATCGCCGGGCTTCAAATTCTCAAAGCCCCAGGAATAGGCAAGAAGATTCAGGGCCTCAGTTGCATTGCGCGTGAAGATTATCTCCTTCACTTCAGGCGCCTTCACAAACTCCCTTACCTTCTCGCGCGCCTCGTCATATTTTGCAGTAGCCTCAACTGACAGTGCATAGATGCCGCGGTGCACATTTGCGCAGTATTTTGAATAGAACTCAGTGACGGCCCTCATTACCTGCACAGGCTTCTGCGAGGTTGCAGTGCTGTCCAAGTAGCAAAGCGGCTTGCCATGGAACTTTCTCTTGAAAATCGGGAAATCCTTGCGGAGTTTTCTCACATTGAGCATCAGCCCATCCTCCTCGCAACTTCTTCCACCATCTCGCCTTTTATGCCTTGCACCTCGAGCTTTGCAAGCAAGTGCTCGAAAAAGCCCTCCACCATCGTATGCTCAGCCAGCTTCTTTCCAAGCCCCCTGCTCATCAAATAGAACAGCTGCTCCTCGTCAAGATGCCCAACCGTGGCACCGTGCTTTGAGTGCACTTCATTGGTGTCTATCACTAGTGAGGGTATTGAGTTGGCCCTTGCCCTCTCGCTCAGCAGCAGCGCATTGGCTGTCAGATAGGACTGCGCATTCTTGGCCTCCTTGGCTATCTTGATGAGCCCCCTGTAAACAGACGTAGCCTCGTCTGTCACAGCGCCGCGCGAAAGCATGTTGCTGCTCGTATTGGGCGCCTCATGCAGCGCATTTGAGGAAATGTCGCAGTGCTGGCTGCCTGAGTTGAAGAAAACAGTCAAGTTCGTGCCGCTTGCACCCTCTCCAGCAAATACGCTGTCAATAGTTGAGGTAGCCTGCCTTGCGCCAAAGTGGGCATTGAACCAGTCCACTTTTGCACCAGCCCCTATGCGCGCCCTCTTGATAGTGAAGTCAGAGGAAACGCCTGAAATATTGTGCATTCCATAGGCAGAAACCTGCGCGCCTTCCTCTGCAAACACCTCAACAGTGCCGAGGTGCAAAGAGGCGCTCTTCTCGCCTGACTTTCTCTTTTCGTAATAGCGCACCCTGCTTCCCTTCTCTGCTATTATGATAGTCCTGCTTGCATAAAGCGCCCCACTCTCAGAGCCAACAATTTCAGCCAGCAGGGGCTCATCCAGCTGCGCGCCAGCAGGCGCATATATGAACACCCCATTGCCAGCAGTGCCTGCGCAAAGGGCAGAAAGCTTGTGCTCCTCAGGCTTCACCAGCGTGCCGAGCTTTTTTTCAATGAGCTTTCCATGTTCCTTCAGCGCACTCTTCAAATCTGAAATTATGATTTTTCTGCCTGCTGCCTTTCCTATCTTTACCTCAGCCTCAGCAGCTTCAAACTCATCCAGCTTGAGCGAACTCATGTTAGTATAGAACTTCTCAATTGGCGAGTCGTGCTCCTGCGGAAAGGGCATCTTCTTCGCTAGGGAAAGCGCCTGCTTTTGGGACTTTTCAAACCACTCAGCCATGTCAACCAACTGCGCCCAGCTTGGAAAACTCCAGCTTCACAAGCCTGTTGAACTCAACTGAATACTCAAGAGGCACTTCCTTCAGCACATCCTCAAGAAAGCCCAGCACAATCATGCTCTTTGCATCCTCCTCATTCAAGCCGCGGCTCATCATGTAGAAAAGGTGGTCCTCGCTAATCCTGCCCACTGTTGCTTCATGCGCCAATGTTGCAGATGGCTCGTAAATTTCATTGTGCGGGTAAGTGTCAGTCTTGGAATAGTCATCCAAAATCAGGGCATCGCACTGCACAGAGCTCTTTGCATTGGTAGCGCCCTTGTTTATCCTCAGCAGGCCGCGATAGCTTGCATTGCCGCCTGTCATGCAAATGCTCTTTGCAACTATCTTGCTCGTAGTATTCGGCGCTGCGTGAATCACTTTCGCGCCAGTATCCTTCCAGCTTCCCTGGCTGCTGAAAGTCATGTTATAGTTGCTAGTGCTCGCGCCTTCGCCTCTCAGCACGCTCATTGGGTAAAGCATTGTAACCTTGCTTCCAAGGCTTCCATCCACCCACTGCATTCTCGCATTCTTCTCAACCAACGCCCTCTTGGTATTCAAATTATAGACATTCTTGCTCCAGTTCTGCACGCTCGTATAGCCTGCATCTGCGCCTTCGCCCACAAACACCTCGATAATGGCACTGTGCACAGAAGCCTCCTCGTAGCGAGGGGCAGAGCAGCCCTCAATGTAGTGCGCCTTTGCATTCTTGCCCAGTATCAGCATCGTGTGCTCAAACATTCCCTCGCGCGCCGAGTTCATGCGGAAGTAATTCTGCAATGGCAGGTCAATCTTCACATTGTCCGGCACATACAGGAAAGTGCCGCCGCTCCACACTGCCCCGTGCAGCGCAGCGAACTTGTTGTCAGTGTAAGGCACTGCCTTCAGGAAGTGCGCCCTCACTATCTCCGGGTATTTCTTGAGCGCGCTGTCCATGTCCGTGAATATCACGCCCAACTCCTCCCACTGCTTCTTCAAATTCTGGTAAATGCTCTCGCTCTGGAACTGCGCCAGCGAGCCTGCCAGGTATTTGCGCTCAGCCTCAGGCACGCCCAGCTTCTCAAAAGTGTCCTTGATTTCCTTGGGCACATCCTCCCAGTTGCGCGACTTCTGCGCATCAGGCTTCAAATAGTAGGAAATCTCGTTGAAATTTATGCCGTCCAATGCAGCGCCCCAGATGGGCACAGGCCTCTTCAGAAACTCCTTGAAGCTCGCAAGCCGCAGCTTGAGCATCCACTCAGGCTCCTTCTTCAGCTCAGAAAGCTCGCGCACT
>JBAZVU010000085.1:3874-4656 GCA_041660725.1 Candidatus Micrarchaeia archaeon
TCTTCTCGCTCAAGCCCTCCTCGAACTTCACCGCATTCTTTCCCTTGGTAGTGAAATCGTAGCGCGTCCTGTCAATGTCGCCAATGGCAGCCTCAGGCACTTTTCTCACCCTTTGCCTCTTCGCTGTACTTTATGCCAAGCTCCTTGAGCAGGGGCGCATAGCCCTCCTCCTCAAGCCTTGCAGCCAGCTCATGCCCGCCGCTCTTCACTATCCTTCCCTCAACAATCACATGCACCCTGTCAGGCTGCAAGTGCTTCAGTATCCTCTGGTAGTGCGTGATTACAATGAAGCCAGTCTCGTGCGCCTGCTTCTTCACTGCATCTGCAATGACCTTGAGCGCGTCTATGTCCAGGCCCGAGTCAATCTCATCAAGCACAGTGAACTTGGGCCCGAGCACGTTCATCTGCAGCACCTCGCTCCTCTTCTTCTCCCCTCCTGAAAAGCCCTCGTTCAAATAGCGCCTTGAAAACTCCGGCGTCATGTGCAGCTCTGCAAGCCCGCTCTTGAGCTTCTGCTGGAACTCCATTGGCGAAACAGGCTTTGCATCCTTGCCAACAGGAGCATGCACTGAGTTATATGCGATTCTCAGGAAATTCGCAAGCCCCACTCCCTGCACCTCGCTCGGGTGCTGGAATGCGAGGAAAAGCCCCTTCTTCGCCCTTTCATTTGGCGAGAGTGAAAGCAAATCCTCGCCATCAATTGTGGCAGTGCCCGCCCCAACATGATACTTCGGGTGGCCCATCAGCGCAAGCGCCAGCGTGCTCTTGCCAGAGCCATTGGG
>JBAZVU010000086.1:0-4652 GCA_041660725.1 Candidatus Micrarchaeia archaeon
GCTAGCCAGATACTCATACGCGAATAGTTTCCCTCAGTTTCGCGGGTTAGGGCGGCGGTGGTAATAAATTGTTTGCGAGCGCAAGCCTTACTGTAGGGAAGCTCTGCAAAAGAAACCGTAGGTGTCTTTTGATGGCAATACGACAGCCGATAGTAGTGGTCATGGGCCACGTGGACCACGGCAAGACCAGCGTGCTTGACCGCATCAGGAAGTCGAGCGTGAGCAAGCGCGAGGCTGGCGGCATCACGCAGCACATTGGCGCAAGCGAGGTGCCTGCAGAAGTCATCAGCAGCATCTGCGGCGAGGCGCTGAAGAAGATGAACGTTGAGCTGAAAATACCCGGCCTTCTTTTCATCGACACGCCAGGCCACGAGGCATTCACTAATCTGAGAAGGCGCGGAGGCAGCATGGCTGACATTGCAGTTCTCGTAGTCGATATCATGCAGGGCTTCCAGCCCCAGACTCTCGAGGCGCTCAGCATACTGAAGGAGTACAAGACGCCCTTCATAGTTGCAATGAACAAGATAGACCTTGTCAATGGGTGGAAGGACAGCAACGAGCAGTCCTGCCTCTCAGCAATAGACAAGCAGCGCCCTGATGTGCAGGCGCGCCTTGATGAAATGCTTTACAAGCTCATAGGCAGGCTCTACGAACTGGGCTTTAGCGCAGAAAGGTACGACAGGGTGACGGACCACACAAAGCAGCTCTCAATAGTGCCAATGAGCGCGAAAACAGGCGAGGGCGTGATGGAGCTCCTCATGCTTCTCGCAGGCCTCTCGCAGCGCTATTTGGAAAAGCGCTTGCAAATTGAAGTTTCAGGCAATGGAAGAGGAAACATTCTAGAGGTAAAGGAAGAGCGCGGCCTCGGCACAACAATAGACGTAATTCTGGACAACGGCACGCTCACCAAGAACGACACAATAGTCTTTGCAACAGAGAACGGCGCAGCAAGCACCAAAATAAGGGCGCTTCTCAGGCCCAAGCCTCTTGATGAAATGCGCGACCCGCGCGAGAAATTCAACAATGTGGAGCAGATAACAGCAGCAGCTGGCGTGAAAATTTACGCGCCAGGCCTGGAAGGCGCGCTGCCAGGCTCCTCTATAATAGAAGTAAAGGGCGAGGAGCAGGAAGCAAAGGCAAAAGCAGACCTCAATGCAGAAGTGAAGGAAGTGCTGGTGCAGAAGAGCGCAGCAGGCGTGATACTCAAGGCAGACACTTTGGGCTCAGTGGAAGCGCTCACAAAGATGCTGGAAAACGAGGGCATACTGGTAAAGAGAGCGGGCATAGGGCCCATAAACAAGAAAGATTTGTGGGAAGCAGAGGCAGTGCGCCAGGAGAACGTATTTCTAGGCCTGATACTTGCATTCAATGTCAAATCACTTGAGGGCATGCGCGACGAGGCTGCATCAATAGGCGTGCCCATCATAAGCAGCAACATCATCTACTCGCTCATAGACGACTACAAGAAGTGGAAGGCAGATGAGGAGCAAAGGGAAAAGGTGGAGGCGCACAAGAAGCTCGTGATGCCTGCCAAGATAAAAGTGCTTGCAGGCTGCATGTTCCACGCAAGCAAGCCGTGCATAGTTGGCGTCGAGGTGCTTGTGGGCACTCTCAGGACAAAAGCAGGCCTGCTTAGCGAAAAGGGCGAGCGCATAGGCGAGGTGCGCGACATTCAGAATGAGGGCAAGAGCCTCACTGAAGCAACAGCAGGCATGCAGGTTGCAGTTGCAATAACCGGCGCAAGCTTCGAGAAGGACCTGGACTTCAACGACATCCTTCTGACTCTTGTGCCCAAGGAGCAGATAGCAGAATGGCGCGAGAAATACCCAACTATTCTGAGCGCAGATGAAATGGCTCTTCTCAGCGAGATAGAGGAAAGGAGGCGCGGATAGCTGATAGCCTTTTATACAAAGAAAGGGCAAATTAGGACATGAAAGAACTGGAGTTAGCGCTGGACGACTTCAGGTCCAAATCGATTTCCGCCCTTTCCCCGAAACAGGCACTTCAGTACGGAAATCTTCTTGTAAAGGCAATTTCTGACCTAGGCGAAGGCGAGCAGTCAATAATCCTGAAGAGCAAGGGCTCGCTCGAGCCTCTCTTCCACATCTACAACCTGTGCAGGAAGAAAAAGACATCCAAAAAGCGCAGGGCGGAAGTGGAAAAACTGATACTCTCGATATTCGGCGGATCGACTTCAGCAACTGCGACAAGGAGCGGAGTTGCAATAACTCCTGCTGTTTCCTCAAGCAGGCAATTCCAGCACAGAATGCCTCCAAGCGAGCACATAACCACTGCAATCAGCGCCCGCCAATTGGCAGAGAAGGAGTTTGTGAGGCTGATAGACGAGCAACTCTCCGAGAATGCAAGAAAAGACGTTTCAGGCAGCAAGCTTCTCAGTTCCCTCAAAGGCAACGACGAGTATGATGTACGCTGGCTCACAGATGCGAACGCCTCCTCAATTGCGGAAACGGCCAATTCCATAGCCTCCAACACTGCTTACAGAAGTGCAACTCTCAATGCCTTCGAATTCCTTTCCACACTTTTCGAACATCCTCACTTCGACCCCTCGAGAATAATGCCAACAGTCCAATCCATAGCTGCCAACACCTTCGGCGCTGTCACCTACCAGTCCTTCGGCTTCCTGACTACACTTCTCAGAACCCCAAGATTCGACCCCTCGACAATGATGCCAGCTGTCGAATCCATAGCAAGCAACGCGGGATCTCAAACCCCCTCGGCATTAGTCGGGCTCTCCAATCTCCTCAAATGGCCGGACTTCGACACTGTCACAGGGCCAGAACAATTCGCAAATGCCGTCCAATTCATCAGCGCCAACACCTCTGGCTATGGCACCACGTACGCCTTCAACTGTCTCTCATCCTTCATCGGTACTAACTTCGATCCGACTACGGGGCTTGAGCAATTCGTCAAAATTGTCCAGCTCATACTCGCCAACACTACGGCCTATACTCTCAATGCCTTCGACAGCCTCTCCAAGCTTTACAGGAACCAATGGTTCGACTCATCGACAATGATGCCAACAGTCAGCTTCATAGCCGCCAACACTGTTGAGAATGCCACTCCTAATGTCTTCGGATGCCTCTCCTCCATTCTCTACGAGTCTGGCAAGTCCATAAATATCCCAGAGGCATTCCGCAAAGAATCCGAGTTTATTTCTTTTGATGCGAACCTCTATTCCCGTTTGTCCGACATTGTCCCTACGCGCCGCCTTGCGCGCAATGACGCCCCCCTCCTGATCCTCAACTGCAACTCCATTACAACCGAGTTCGTCTCATTCTTTGACTCAAAGGTAATGAACAACAAGAAGCTGCTCAAAAGCCGTTCTGACAGGAAAATTGCCTACAGTTTCCTCTGCGACTGCCTTGAAGCCCCTGTTTTCGGCAAGGAGGCCCAGCGCCTCTTGCTGGAGGCGGACGTGGGTGCTGACAGCTTCATCAAGCTTGCGAGGCTCCTTTCCATCTGCAAGGCGCTGGAGCTTAATCTCGGCGGCGTAAGCACAAGGCGCTCAAGCCAGCCAACAGCAAAGCTCCGCGACGAGCTTACAGGCCTCATCTCCAAGGAATTCGAGAAGATATTAGGCATGCCTCTTCCAGCTGGAATGCTCGATTCTGTTGAACGCCTTATCGGGCCGCTGTCGACCTACGGCACATTCATCTCTTTCGATGGCGAGCTAAAGCGGATATTCACTGCTTCAGTATCTGCCTGGCTGAATGGCAAGTTTCCGGACTACAAATATTCTCCATCCTTCAGGAAAGAGGCCGGCGAGGCTGCCTATGCCGTCTGGTCCAAAGATCGCACCCTCAAGCTGGAAAGCAAAGGCGCAAGAGAAGACGCGGAAACCGTGCGTGCCAGGGTCAGGAAGGCGCTGCTGGAGGTGAAGGAGCACTTCTTTGACTCCGAATATCTTAAGGAGGACAGCTCCCTGCGCAAGACAATCATTTCAGCATACGATGACAAGGAACTAATGGCAACAGTGACTGCCTGGTGCAGCCAGCACAACATCAAGGACGTTGACAAGTTCATTTCAGCGGCAGGAAAGGCTGCAGTTGCCTGGAAGCAGCTGAATGAACTCATAAAGCAGTCAGAGAAACCTGGCGCAGACATAGACGCCCTTAATGCAAGCATAATTGAGTTCGCAAAGCTCGTGCGCCCGGTCTTCACAGTCATGAAGGCAGAAGGCGCAAAGCCGCAGCTTGATGTCCTGGTTGGCTCAACATCAGTCAAGACGACAAGAGTGGGCGCATACACATACAACGAGTCAGGCTCCTTCGAGGAGCTATTTGCCTGCGGAAAAGTAGAGGGCGAGTCGCCATGCCAGGCCTACGATTATGCAGGCGAGTATAGGCAAGGCCTCGTAGGCTACATTGAGCTGCCCTGGATAAAAGTAGTCACAATAAGGCGGCCCGGCAGCGAAGCGCCTGAGCAGAGCGTTGCAAGGGCCATGATAAAGCTCACCCGGAATCCTGCAACAAACAACTTCCAGATACTAGTGGAGCACCTTTACGGTGACGGCACTTTCCTCGAACAGATAATGGGCAACCTCAGGGCTGCATATGAACCGGCAGGCATTGCCGTAATCCATGTTGAGAAAAAGGAAGGGGTCAACGTGCGATTCCTGTCAAGCGGCGATT
>JBAZVU010000087.1:0-4621 GCA_041660725.1 Candidatus Micrarchaeia archaeon
GAAGGGTTTCGAAGATGAGATTGGCCATGTATGTGCCTCGCTGCGCGCATATTTATGCCTAGCTGAGCCTCAGGCTGATTGAAAGCAGGCCAAATGCGTTGTTGCTGATTATTGCGCTTCCTATTCCGGCATGAGCGGGTTGCGCTCGTCAGTCAGCAGGTGCTGGTACGTCTCCACTTTCGTGTAATACGCAACGTACTTCAGCATCCACTCGTGCATGAAGGCATTGCGCTTTGCCAGCACGAGGATGTGTAGCCACTGCAGCATCCACATTATGCAGGCTATTATGCCAAGCACGCAGAGCACTATTGCCGAGGGAATCATCCACAGCAAACGGATGATGAGCTCCAGCCTGCTCGCACGCTCCCCGTATTTCACTTCGTATTCCACTGTTTCCATGGGATGCACCCCGACGTGGATCTTCTTTGGCGTATTTAAGGGTATCGAAGGCGCGCAGCTGGAGAAAAAACAGAATATGACGGCGGGGCAGTGGAATTTCTAAATGTAGTACCACTTGAAGGTGTCCTTTATCAGCCCGTACTGGTACATGCTGATTGCGAAGTTGAGGCCTTCGGCCTGCGTCAGGCCCAGCGAGGTTATCCCGAGCAGGTCGCCCGTCTCGTAGT
The DNA here is from genome assembly GCA_041660725.1 of Candidatus Micrarchaeia archaeon. Lineage (GTDB taxonomy): Archaea > Micrarchaeota > Micrarchaeia > Burarchaeales > Burarchaeaceae > JBAZVU01. Next base: position 627 of record JBAZVU010000087.1, read on the forward strand.
CCCACAGGCCTCCTCCGCTGTTGCCCGGGTTTACTGCAGTATCTGTCTGAATCGATATGCCATAGCAGTAGTCATAGTCGCACCCGATGTCCCTGACAGCTGACACAGTGCCCTGGCTTGTTGAGAATGCAAGGCCGTAGGGGTTGCCAACTGCAACAACCTTGTCGCCGGCATTTGGATAGTAATCCTCGTAGTATGACGCGGTCGGGTAGGCGCCGGAGCTCGGAACATACAGCAGCGCGAAATCATAGCCTTCCTGGTCGTAGCCGACACTGGTGGCATAGCCTGCTTTCCCGTCATAGAATTTGATCCGCACGTAGGAGGGCAGGTAGTTGGACCCGGTATAAGGATCATACTCCAAGGCCACGTGCGCGTTCGTGAGTATGTAATAGCCGTCGTCGTCGGAGTCGATTATCACTCCGCTCCCTATGGCAATGGCAGTCTCGACATAAACTGTCTTGGCCTTGAGCAATTCTGTCTTCGTGGTTGACGAAAGCTCGCCATCCTGGAAAATCAGCGGGATGCCCAGGCTGCCGTAAAGTGAGCCCAGTTCCTCAAAGCTCGCGCACATTGACGCAAGGTCGGACTCGTTGGAGTCCGGGAGCTTGGTGTCTTTCAGGAGCTCCAGGTCGTAGAGCTCGACGAAATCCTTGTTCACCTGGTAGCAGTCCCTGATGAATACGGTGTTTACAGTGACTGTGCCGGACTCGAAGGCGCTGAAGAAGTCAAGGGTGTCGAAGATTGCGGTGTTCACCTTTTCCATGTCGGAGAGGTAGTCGTCCACGTTGCTGCAAATCTTGTCGATCTTTGGATTGGTTGCCTTGTAATCGTTCCTTGACTCGCATTTTGCCTTTATACCCTGCAGGTCGGCCTTTGCCCCCGCCATGTCAGTGCTGTATGATTTGTAGAAATCGGAAAGTTTCGCGTTGCTCGGCTGGGGCTCGTAGGTGGAATTCCAGAACAGCATGGAAATGGAATTCCAGTCAGCCAGTATTTCATCCTCGCTCTTCAGCCAGGCCGCATAGGCCTGGTACTGCGATTTGAAGGTGTCGAGCTTGCCTTGCTGGCCCATTGAGCGGAGGTCGCTGCACAGAACGTCAAGGCTGTCAAGATTGACAGTGGCGTCGTTCTTGCTTATCTGCACCCGTATTTTTTCAACCTGGAAGAAGCAGTTGTCAAGCCCTTTCCTGTTTTCGCATGCAACCTTGGAATCCTTGGACCTGTAGGTTTTGCCGCTGTCCAGCTCGTCGAGCTTTGCGCACGCAGCCCCGATTGCATTGGAAGTTGACTGGTATGAGGCGCTAGAAGCATTGAGCGTTGCCTGCTCCTGGAACATCAGGAGGGCGTTCGCAGAAGCCATATTCGACGCGATTATGGAATCCTGCTTGCTGATTTCCTGGGTGTCCGTGAAGAGGAAAGCGCAGCCGCCGAGAAGTAGTAGAAGGATAACTGCAAAGCCTGTCAATAGCCTGTAATTTTTCGCCATGTATGCAACCGCTTTGTATCGGGTTTGCATTGGGGGGTTAAAAAACCTATGTTTTGCCGCCTTGCCCTGCTCGCCTCATGCAAAAGTTTATGAAGCGCGGCTGCCAAGCAGGAATATGGCGAAGGGGCTCGGTCTCCTGCTCATTCTAGGCGCAGTGCTGGCTGCAAGCGCGTCAGCCCAATATACTATAGATACAGGGGATGCGTGCATCAACAACTGCGTCAACTATTGCATAGGCGCTTCGGACCCCGGAACGTGCACCTACAACTGCGCAGTGGAGTGCGGCTATACTGGAGGGGTTGGAATTACCAATCCAGACCCGTGCGAAGGAGTGACTACTGCTTCCGGCTATCCGACGCAGTGGACAGGCGCTTCGTGCGAGGACCCGTATGCTGCAGAGCGCTATTGCGCACAGGCTGCAAGCTGCAATGCGTGCATGAACAGGCCTGCGTACCGGTGCATCTGGACTGGGGCAGGGTGCGCTGCGTGCGATGGCGCCTCGTGCAGCTTCTCGTGCGGTGGCGGGGGCTACTACCCGAATGATGGCGGCAATGGCCAGAATGGAAATGGCGGGGCAGGGCCGGCTGAGGATTTGTGCGGCGCATACAACAGCTGCCTTGCATGCACAAATGCAGCGCAGGGAGGGAATGCTGACTTGGAATTCTGCGGGTGGTTTCCTGTTGAGGGCATTTGCCACGACAGAAGAATAGAGGCGCTCAGCGTGATAACAACGCCTGAAGAGTGCGGAACTGCTGCTGATGGGGGAATTGGAAACAACGGCGGAAATGGAGGGGGAAATTTGCCGTCTGGAGGCTATGAGGCTGGAAGCAGGCCATGCATTCTTACGACTTTGGGGCTTTTCGCAGTGCCGCTGGGCGCGATTTTGCGGCGCAGGTCAGGCTAGTTTCTGCTGAAATAGGCGTATTTTGGGCTTTTGGAAAACCTACTACCTTATACACTCCGGTGCCCATAATAGAGCTATGAGCGCGGAAGAAATGCAGGGAGCCATCAAAGCATGGAACAAGCATATGGACGGGATTGCCCGCCATCACAAGTTCCTAAGCTTCAGCGCTGTGGCAGAAGCTGCTTTCTGCGAAAATTTCAAAAGGGGCGTTCTGGCCCATGAGACGCTTGCCGAGCAAGAGAAGCTCGAGATTCTTGCTTACATGAAAAGCGCCCGGCCCCAGACTACTATTTAGATTGGCGTGCCTTTACTCATTGCCCGCCCAAGCCAGCCAGTCATCACATATTTAATCAGGAGGTGCGAATATCACCCATGGCTGATTTTCAGAAAATTGACTTGAAGGCAATTGCGCGCAGGGCCATGCGGAAATACGGCTTTGAGCCTGCTTTCCCGCCTACAGTGATGGCTGCAGCCAATGCCTTAGACGGACGCGCGCCGGAGCGCGCAGAAAAATCAGTGCGCGATTTGAGATACCTTCTCTGGTCATCCATTGACAATTTTGACACTGAGGACCTGGACCAGATAGAATACTGCGAGCGCGGCCAGAGCGGGGAAATTCTCATCAAGGTCGCGGTTGCGGACGTGGATGCCTATGTGCCCAAAGCTTCGACCCTGGACCTGCACGCACGTAAGAATACTACGTCTGTTTACACTGGCATAGAAATATTCCCCATGCTGCCCGACCGCCTGTCCAAGAATCTTTCCTCGCTTCCAGTTGAGCAGGACCGCCTTGCCATGGTGGTGGAATTCGCAGTGCTGCGCCGGGGCAATGTCAGGCCCGGAAAAATATACCGCGCTCTAGTCAGGAACAAGGCAAAGCTGGTTTACGAGGAAGTGGGCGCGTGGCTGGAAGGCCGGGGGCCGATGCCAAAAGCCATTGCAGAAACGCCTGACTTAAAAGAGCAGGTCATGCTGCAGGACGAGGCTGCGCTGAGGCTCGGCAAGTACAGGGCAGACCAGGGAGCGCTGGAGCTTGAAACTCTTGAGGCGCGCGCAGTGATAGACCACCAGCGGGTTCTTGACCTTGTGGTGATTGAGGATGACAGGGCAAAGCGCATAATTGAAAACTTCATGATAGGCGCGAACGGCGTGATGTCCGGCTTTTTGGAAAAAGGCGGCATAGTGACCATCCACCGCGTTGTGCGCATTCCGAAATACTGGAAGGAAATCGTAGCTGTGGCCAGGGCCCGCGGCTTCATGCTTCCTCCAATGCCCAATGCACTGGCGCTGTCCAAGTTTTTGCTGAAGGAGAAAAAGGCAGACCCTGAAAGATTCCCAGACCTTTCGCTCACAATCGTAAAGCTTCTCGGGCCGGGCGAATACGTGATGTTCGACAGGAACAAGCCCATTGGCCACTTCTGCCTCGCAGTCACGCACTATACTCACTCGACAGCGCCCAACCGCCGCTACGTGGACCTCATAATCCAGCGCCTTGTGAAAGCCAACCTGGGCAACATGCGGACGCCTTACACCCGCCAGGAGATTTCACAAATGGCAAACTGGTGCACTGAAAGGGAGCAGGCTTCCAAGAAAGTTGAGAGGTTC
>JBAZVU010000088.1:0-4588 GCA_041660725.1 Candidatus Micrarchaeia archaeon
ATTTAAATCCGAATAGCCCCGGGAGGATTCGAACCTCCGCCTACAGGGTCAAAGCCTGTTGTGCTTGGCCGCTACACTACGGGGCTGAAAAGAACCCCTGCGCGGTTCTTTTCATAACTCCGGCTCCTTTCCTTCCAGCTTCCTTATGGCGCCTCTTATATAATTAGGTTAGGTGTATGCTGCAGCCCAGTCCTGCTCAAATACAGATTCGAACTCGCGCACTGTTTCTGCGTCCTGCACGAGCACGCTTGCCTCCCTGTTCCTGTTCATCGCAGAGTAGCTCCAGTTGTGCGAGCCCACGAGCACGCGCTTCCCGTCAATGATGGCGAACTTGGCGTGGTTTGTGCGCGAAGGAATTGCCCAGCGCACCTCAATGCCACCTGCCCTCAAATATTCGGCCATCTGGAGGTTCGGGTTGTTCTCAAGAGTCGGCTCGAGAAGCACGCGCACTGCAACTCCGCGCGCCTTTGCATCTATCAGCGCGTCCGCGAGCTTCTGGTAGCTGAAGAGGTACATTTCAACGTCAAGGGAGGAAGTGGAGGAGCTGATGGAGGAAAGTATCTCATCCTCGCCGTTGGGCGAGAAGATGGAGGAAATTTGCGCAGGCACGGAGCTGGAAGAGGAAGCGGGAGAGGGGAGCGCGGGAACGCCTTGCATGTTGGCCAGCAGGAGGAGGAAGCCTGTGCCGAAGAGGATGCCAATGCAGAAGGCAATGAAAAGCTGCGTGAGCGTGAAGCGGAAGCGCATGCTATTTGGTGGGGCGGATACCTATTTAAAACGTCGCTGCAATAGCAAAGCATGGCGTTCAGGCCCGAGGATTTGGGAAGGCTTCGCGAGGTATTTGCGGGCAAGGGGCTTCTTGTTTCAGGCGGGCTTTCAAGCCCTGTGGAGCAGTTCTGCTGCTATTCTGTTTACAATTTCCTCAAGACCAGCAAGAATGAGAAGGTGATATGGGTTGCGGCGGACGACTCGTACGAGAAGGTGCAGAAGATTTTCTCTGATTATGGCTACAACCTGAAGCCCTATCTGGACCGATTTCTTTTCATAGACCTCATAAGCCTCAAGTCAGGGGCAGAGGTGAAGGAGAATGAGAGGGTGAAATATGTTCAGGACCCTGGCAATCTGACTGAGCTTGCAATGGCAGTGAGCGAGCACATGGAAAGCGGGAAGGTCGGCATGATTGTGATGTACCCAATGAACAGCCTGCTGCTCTATAATGAGCTTCCGCGCGCGCTGGAGTTCGCCCGCATCATGGTGGCGCGCGCATTTGAGAAGAAGTTCGTGTTCGTTGGAGCGGCTATCGAGGGCGAGCATGATGAGAAGGCGCATATTGGGATAAGGCTTGCAATGGACGCGCTTCTGAAGGTTGAGGAAAATCACCTGCACGTGGTGGGCGCAAAGGACATGGACTCGTTCTCCTATTCGTTTGAGAAGGACGGCCTGAAGGCTGAGAGGGCGAAGGAGAAGTTCGACCGCGCGAAGATGCTGGGCTGAGGCTCACTCGATGCTTTCCAGCATCTCATAGGCCCTGAGCGCGTCCTTTTTCGAGAAGACCAGCACCGTGTCGATGTAGCACGAGTAATATTCCTTGATGTTTATGCCGTGCCTTGCGAGAAGGTCGGATACAAAGGCCACCACGCCGGGCGTGAACTCAATGCTTGAGGGCGAGGTGAGCGAGACTATGCTGTTGTCGCGCTCCATGCCTATGAGGCTCGCGCGGCCAACTATTTTCAGGACGTCGTCCGCCAGCTCGTCATCCACCATTATTGTTATCGCGTTGTCCGAGTTTATCATCGCGAACTCGCTTGCCTTGTCGTATATCTTTTCGAGCTTGAGCAGGTGCTTGAAGCGCGGGCTGATGTGCAATATTGCAACGCCGCTCTTTATGCTCACCTTTGTTTTTGCGAGGAGCTTGCGCAGGTCCGGCGCTGCCTCGTATGATTCCTGCGCCTCGGCATACCTCATTACGGCGGCCTTCACGGCTGCGAAGCTGGCGCGGGGCATGTGCTCGCGCCTGAGCATCTGCGCTATTGCGCTCGCATTGGCTATGCCCATTATGAGCGCGCGCTTTGTGTACAAGTCCGTTTCAAGGAGCTTGGAAACCTGCTTTGCGACTGATTCCTTTGCCATATGTTCTGTTTGGAACAGTTTCTGTTATAAATGTTGCGTTTGGCGCGGAGAATTTAAATACGCGGGAATGCACGAACTGAAGCTAGCGAGGTGTGATGAATGGTTGTTTTACAGGCAGCAGTTCTGAAGGTTGGTCCAAATAATAATGCAGCTTACATGGCCGCGTTGCAGAGGTCTGTGCAGAGGCACGGCCCGGATCTAGGCGGTTCTCCGCAGGTACGGGAGTTCAGGGCATTTGTAGCTGTAGGCAACCAGGCTCCGAAAGCGGCGCAGAATAAGTACGGGGAAGTGATGGAGAAGATCGAAAATAACCCCCATCAGCATAGTGACGCGTATCTTGATAATGTGGGCATTGGGCTTGGCCATGCACTTAAGGCAGGAAAGCCTGCCCCTGAAGGCATTCAGCACTAGGTTTCAGGCCTAAATTCGGACATCGATTCGCTGGCCTAGCGGGCCTTCTGGAACTGGTTTTGCATCTGAAAAGCAAGAAGATGCCTTCCTTTGGAGATTTGAAGGTTCGCGCAGCTGCCGCTCATAATTCCGGAGGTTGTTCTGCACCCGCGCTATTTGCGCTATTTTGTCTATGCGGTAGAGCCTGAGCTGGCGCGCAAGCTGGCTAGAAAGAAGATGCTGATTAACGGCATTTGTCGAATTTACTCCCATGCTCCCACACTATTAATGGTGCTTTTGGCCTTAATATACCTGCGCAAGGCAGGGCGGGCTTGGATTTTGGAGCTGGAGGAGGCTCCAAACGTTTATAACTCTTGACGCCGAGAGAATAGCATAGTGTGGGGGCAAAGAAACACTTATAAAGGAGGTATGCCGTAATAGTGCCCACGCTTGCTTATGCGAAATGCTGCTTGTGTAGCATTCTTGAGGTGATTTGAATGGCTGAAAAAGAACATCTGAATCTGGTCTTCATAGGTCACGTCGACCACGGAAAATCGACAACCGTAGGCCGCATCCTGTACGATACAGGAGCACTGAGCGAGCAGGAGCTCAGGAAGCTGAAGGAAGAGGCTGAGAAGGTCGGCAAGCCAACCTTTGAGTTCGCATTCACAATGGACACGCTCAAGGAGGAGCGCGAGAGGGGAGTCACGATTGACATTTCGCACAAGGACTTCCAGACTCCGAAATACTACATAACCATTATCGACGCGCCCGGCCACAAGGACTTCATCAAGAACATGATTACCGGCGCAAGCCAGGCAGACGCAGCAGTGATTGTGTGCTCTGTCAAGGAAGGAATTCAGCCGCAGACAAAGGAGCACGCGTTCCTTGCAAAGGTGCTCGGAATACAGCAGATCATAGTTGCAGTCAACAAGATGGATGCAGTAGGCTATGACCGCGTGAAGTATGATGATTTGAAGGCCCAGCTCACGACTTTGCTGAAGAACGTGGGCTTCAAGGTTGAGAACGTGCCTTTTGTGCCGATTTCTGCCTATGAGGGCGCGAACATTGCGAAGAAGGCAACGGACAAGACGCCATGGTACACTGGCCCGGCGCTCGTCGAGGCATTTGACAACCTCACTGTCCCGGCAAAGCCAATTGACAAGCCGCTCAGGCTTCCGATTCAGGACGTCTTTACCATCACGGGCCACGGCACAGTGCCAGTGGGCCGCGTTGAGACCGGCGTGATGAAGCAGGGTGATTTGGTAGTTTTCATGCCCTCGGGTGCGAAGGGCGAAGTGAAGAAGATTGAGATGCACCACCAGGAGCTGCAGAAGGCAGTGCCCGGCGACAACGTGGGCTTCAACGTGAAGGGCGTTGACAAGAAGGACATTCGCAGGGGTGAGGTAGTCGGACCGGCAAGCAACCCGCCGACAGTGGCAACAGAGTTCACGGCGCAGCTCGTCGTGCTCGACCACCCGACTGCAATCCCGAAGGGCTCGTACACTCCCGTGTTCCACATACACACGGCGCAGATTGCGTGCACTATTACCGAGATACTTGAGAAGAAAGACCCGAAGACCGGCGCAACTATGCAAAAGAACCCCGACTTCATCAAGACGGGCGATGTCGCCATTGTCAAGATAAAGCCTACCAGGCCGGTTGTAATTGAAAAATTCAGCGAGTTCCCGCAGCTCGGCAGGTTTGCCGTGCGAGACATGGGCCAGACAGTGGCCGCGGGAGTGGTGCTGGACGTGGTGAAGAAGGCAGCCGCGTAGGCTCTTTTCGTTTTCCTACAGAGGAAGCGGCGTTCCCCGCCCTCGCGCGGGGACCGGAATAGGTTGATATTATGGGCAAAGCTCGCATTAAACTGGTCGGGAAGAATTCCGGCGAGTTGGACGACGTGTGCAAGCAGATTCGCGAGATTGCGAAGACTACTGGCGTCGAGGTGAGGGGCCCTGTTCCGCTTCCGACAAAGAGACTGAAGGTCAGCACGCGCAAGACTCCTTGTGGAGACGGCTCAGATACTTATGAGACGTGGGAGATGCGCATCTATAAGAGAATCATT
>JBAZVU010000089.1:0-4464 GCA_041660725.1 Candidatus Micrarchaeia archaeon
CTCGCACCTGCAGAGCTTGGAGCGGAGCTGGAAGTTCAAGTCCTTTGGCAGGAGCTGCGAGAAGAGGAGCTTGCCCGAGTATTTGCCGCCCTTCACGTCAGCCTCTGGCAGCTCGTATATGCCTGCAACTGCAAGCATCTGGCATGCCTCATCCTTCTCGAAAACAGCATCCTTCTTGGTAAGGAAGAACGCGCCGGACACGTGGTCCTCCTGCGGCTTGATGATTGCGTGGCCGTGCCTTGGCGAGACAATCTGGTCCTGCACCTTCATGAGCATCTCTGCCTCAACGCGCGCCTCCTCAGTCTGCGGCACGTGCAGGTTCATCTCATCTCCGTCAAAGTCAGCGTTATAAGGCGGGCACACTGGCAGGTTTATCCTGAATGAGTGGCCATCCAGCACCCTCACATTGTGGCACATTATTGAAATCCTGTGCAATGAAGGCTGCCTGTTGAACAGAACAGTGTCTCCGTTGATGAGCTGCCTCTCCACTATGAAGCCTGCTGCAAGTGTGCTGTTGATTTCCTCCTTTGTCTTGTCAGTGACCTTGCGCCTCTTGCCATCAGGCCTGATAACGTAAACTGCATGCGGGTACTCGAGCCTGTCAATGAGCTGCTTGCACTCCTCAATGTTCCACTCAGTAACGCGCACTGGCACTGTGAGCTCCTCTGCAACATCATGCGGTATGCCCACATCATTGATGGAAATATTCGGGTCAGGCGAAATGACTGTCCTTGCAGAGAAGTTCACCCTCTTGCCTGAAAGGTTGTACCTGAACCTTCCCTCCTTGCCCTTCAGCCTCTGTGACAATGTCTTCAGCGGCCTTCCAGAGCGGTGCCTTGCAGGCGGGATGTTCGCCGTCTCATTGTTGAAGTACGTAGTAACATGATACTGCAGCAGCTCCCACAAATCCTCTATGATGAGCTGCGGCGCGCCTGCATTGATGTTTGCTTCCAGCCTCTGGTTAATCCTCATGGTGTCCACAAGCTTGTGCGTCAGGTCATCCTCGCTCCTCTCGCCAGTCTCCAAAGTAATAGAGGGCCTCACAGTCACAGGCGGAACCAGCAAAGCAGTGATAATCATCCACTCAGGCCTTGCGTAATCATAATCATAGCCCATTGCCTTCAAATCATCATTCGGTATCTTGGCCAGCCTGTCCCTTATCTCAGTGGGCAGAAGAGTCTTCTCGCCTTCCATGAACGTAGTGGGCTTCTCGAACTTTATCTCAGCCTGCTTTGCATTGCAGTGCGGGCATGAGCCTCCCTTCTTTCCCTTTGCAAGAGTCTCAGTTGTAGCTGACTTTCTCTTTGTAAGCATGCGGCCGCAGCTCTTGCACGTGCTCTTGAGCAGCTTGTAAATGACGCGCGCAAACTCCGGGTGCACAACAGGGCGAACCAGCTCAATGTGCGTGAAGTGCCCAGGGCAAGTTCTTGTCCTGCCGCCGCAAGTCTTGCACTTAAGGCCAGGGTCAATAACTCCCATTCGCTGGTCAACCAAGCCGCCATCAATCGGGTAGCCATCCTCATTGTAGGTGTCCGGCACAGTAATCTTCGCTGCTGAAATCTTCCTCACCATCTCTGGCGAGAAGAGCGAAAACTTGATGCGGTCAATCATTTTGATGATAGTTTCAGCCATTCCAACACCTATGCCTTGTCCTTCAGCTTGAGCCTCGGCAGTATGCCGATTGCCATAATCTCGTCGAGCAGCAGCTTGAATGCATAGCTCATTTCCACGCGGTAGAGCTCAGTGGACTCGCAGAGCGGGCAGTAGTCGCGCCTCTTGATGTGGTCGTGCACTGCAATTATGCCGCACTTGTTGCACACAAGCTCAGCAGTCTTGTCGCTCTCCTCCAGCATCCTCTCCTTCACCAGCATTGCAGCGCCATAGCCTATCAGGCAGTCGCGCTCCATCTCGCCGAACCTCAGGCCGCCCTCGCGCGCCTTGCCTTCAGTTGGCTGGTGCGTCAGGAGCTGCACAGGGCCGCGCGAGCGGATGTGCATCTTGTTCGAAACAAGGTGGTGCAATCTCTGGTAGTAAATCACGCCAATGAAAATCTCAGTCTCAATCTTCCTTCCGCTCAAGCCATCGTAAAGAATTTCCTTGCCATAGCTCTCAAAGCCCTGGTCCTTCAGCGTCTTCTTGAAGTCCTCTGCATCCTGGCCTGAGAATGCAGTGCCGTTTACAATCTTGCCGTCAAAGCACGCAGCCTTGCCGCCCAGCATCTCTATCAGGTGGCCTGCAGTCATTCGCGAAGGAATTGCATGCGGGTTGATAATCAAGTCAGGCACAATGCCGCTTTCAGTAAATGGCATGTCCTCCTGCGGAACAAGCAGGCCAATCACGCCCTTCTGGCCGTGCCTGGAAGCGAACTTGTCCCCGTTCTCAGGCACCTTCACGCTCCTTACGCGAGTTTTCACGAACTTGTTGCCCGAGGGGCTCTCAGTAATCATGACAGAATCCACAACTCCCTCATCGCCGCTCTTGATGACAAGCGAGTTCTCCCTCTTCTTCTCCTCAGTCAGGCCAAATGCGCTCACTTCCTCCAAGAATCGCGGAGGCGAGGTCTTGCCCACCAATACATCCTTCGACTTCACTTCGCTCTCAGGCGAAATGATGCCATCATCTCCCAAATAGCGGTACATGTACTCCTCGCGATAGCCGCTCACAGTCGGGTTTGGAATCTCGAACTTGTCCTTCTGCCCGCCAGGATAGCGCCTCTCCTCAGTCTCGTGCACCTTGTAGAATACCGAGCGCCCAAGGCCGCGCGCAACGGCATTCTTGTTCATCACAACTGCGTCTCCCATATTGTATCCATAATAGCTCGTAATTGCAACAACGAAATTCTGGCCAGCAGGCCTGCGGTTGAAGTTCATGTGCTTGTAAGGCATGCTCTGCACCAATGGCTCCTGCGGGTAGTACATGATGTGCGCGCGCGAATCCATGCGCAAGTTGTAATTGCTGGCATAGAAGCCCAGCGACTGCTTGCTCATTGCGCAGGCCATTGTAATTCTCGGCGAAGAATTGTGCTCAGGATAAGGAAGCTGCGACACTGTCACGCCCGTAATTGACACAGGGTCAATCTCAAGGTGCGTGTGCTTCTCGCCAATGTCCTTCTCATTTGCTGCAACATAGGCAAAGTCATTCTCCTCTTCAGCATCCAGATACTCAATAACGCCCATCTTGATGAGGCTGCCCCACTGCAGCTCCCCCTTCTTCACCTTCTCTGCAATCTCAGGCGTGTAGCGCGACTTTCCATTCTCCACCACAACGTACGGCCTCCTTGCCCTGCCGCTGTCAGTGCTGATGTGCAGCTCGCCAGTGTCCTTGTTAAGAGCAAAATTTGACTCATAGCTTATCTCGCCAGCGCGCCTCTTCTCGCGCAGGAGCTTGAGCAATTCAGGGCCAACAGTGTGGAAGCCAATGAGCCTGCCGTTGATGTACACTGCAGTCTTCTCGGGCCTCTTCACTTCCATCATCACGCCCGCTGCATTGCGCCTCATCCTCTTGTGCTTCACGTGTTTGGCCATTGTAATCAACCTACTTCTTTCCGTGTGCGCTTTCCTTCTTTGCCTCTGCCTTCGCCTCAACCTTTACCTCAACTTCCTTTGGCGCTGCCGCAACCGGCACGCCGTCAATAGCAACGCCTGCTGCCCTGAGCAAATCTTCAAGAGGCTTCTCGCCTGCGCCCGTAGTAATCTCGCACATGAGCGCCATGTTCTTCACCAGCGCGCAGCTCGGGCCTTCAGGCGACTCGTTCGGGCACAGCTTGCCCCACTGCGAGCCGTGCAAGTCCCTTGCCTTGAAGTGCGGGTGCTTGCGCGAAAGCGGCGACATGATGCGCCTCAAGTGTGAAACAGCAGCCAAATGATTAGTCCTGTCCAGCAGCTGCGAAACTCCTGTCTGGCCTGCAATCCAGTTGCCAGTAGCCATTGAATACCTCACGCGCTCGCTCAAGGCGTCAGGCCTCACAATAGTCTGCACAACAAGGCGCCTGCCACGTGCAAATGCGCGCTCAACCTGGTAAGCAACATCCTTCACCAGGAACTGGAATGCATACCTGAACAGCTCTTCCATCAGGTTGCCAGCCAGCTTGATTCTCTTATTTCCGTAAAAGTCCTTGTCATCCTCAGGAATCAGGCCATAGCCGACTTTCATCGCCTTCTCAGCCATCTTGCAAATGTAATATGCCTTGCCAAGCCTGTCCGCAGGCTCAGTGCCCAAGTGCGGAAGCAGGTAAGTGTCCAGAAGAACGTCAACGCGCTTCGCCCTGTACTCCTTAGCCTGCCCAGGCGCAACCTTCTTTCCCATTGCCTCGCTTGCCTCTTCCCTGTTGTGCGTCTCGTCAATCTCAAGGTTAAGCAGGATGTCATTCATGAGCGCCTCGTCATCCTTTGCGCCCCTGAATGCAGCCTTTATCTCCTCAGTGCTCTCCAGGCCGAGAGCGCGCAGCACAGTAGTAATCCTCAA
>JBAZVU010000090.1:0-4398 GCA_041660725.1 Candidatus Micrarchaeia archaeon
AAGGTGCAGCCAGTGCACGCCCATCATGAGCGCTATTATCAGCGGCTTGTGTATGTGGAAGTAGGCATAATCCCATTTCTGCTGCTCGCTGAGGTCTTCAAAATTCGAGAGGTGGTAGGAGCCCACCATGTAGGATTTGTCATCCCCTACCTTGGAAACTATGAGCGAGCTGCTTGCAAAGGGATAGGTGAAGAGAAGGAGGAGAAGGAATAGGGCGAGGGGGACAAGGATGCTGTTTTTTGGAAGCTCCATGGTGCCCGGCCAAAAGCAGTTATGCTGACTTGAACTTCTTCCTTGTCTTGATGTTGCCCCAGCAGCGCCTGCATATCACAATGCGCTTGGTCTTGGCCAGGCGCCTGGACGACTTCACGCACGCATTGCATGCAAGCTTGCCGCAGGAGTCGCATCGCTCGGGCACTACCATCACTTTTGAGCATATTTCGCAGTTCACAATATCACCATTAATGCTGTGCACTTAGGCACTGAGAGATTTTTAAAGCTTAAAGCGCGCCAGCAGGGGCAGCTTTGCCTCCTGAGCGTCGAGAGCAGCCGCCTTTTCAAGCACTGAAGCGAGCATTGGGGCAAGGGCGAATGCGAAAAGCGAGTTGCCCAGCACGTGGTTTATCGTGAAGGGCACCTGCGGGCCGAGCGCCGTAAGGAGCGGGAGCTTGAACATTGCGCTGAATGCAACCAGCGTGAGGGCGTCGTAGGCCACTGTGAGAACTGCGGCAATTGCTGCAAGCTCAACTCTTGAGAATGCGCGCCTGTTGTGCGCAAGAAGCGGGATGAGGCCTGCGAGCACGCCCACTATCCCGTACGAGGGCGCTGTTGCAAGGGTCCATGGGCCTGGCCACGCAATGAAGAAGTCGTAGAGTGCGCGCGAAAGAAGGCCGCTGGCAAAGCCGGCTATTGGCCCGAGCATCAGGCCTGTTGCAAGCACGAATGGCATGAGCATTTCAATGTTCGGGGGCGAGCCTGAGTACTTGAGCGCTGCTGCGCTCGCCGAAGCCAGCGCGACTGCGCCGCATACTGCTGCAAGCCTGTACCTGATGCCCATGATCACACCTTTCGCCAATCACATATAATAGTTGAAGCACACGCGCAGGGCTTCCGAAAGCCTGTGGGCGTCGCGCTGCACGCAGAGGTGGTCCTCGCACCTGCTGTTCGCGCTGCATGCAGAGTCAGAGCAGCACTGGTACTCGATGAAATTGTGGTTGTCTGCATAGCCGCACGCGCCGCTCACTTCTGCGCATTTCCCTTGGACGCACGCTGCATTGCCCTCGCACTGGCTGTTGCTGGTGCATTCGGGCAGCGAGCAGTCCTTTGCCTCCAGGTCGGCATAGTCATGCACAAAGCCGCTCTTGGAAACTTCTATGCTGTAGTTGCCTGCGAGGAGAGGCGTGAAGTCGTAAAAGCCCGTCTTGTTCGCGTAGCCGCTGCTGAAAACATCCCACCATCCGTCCTTGTGGAAGATTTTCACTGCAGAGCCCATGAACACCTCGCGCTTTGCATCGTTGAAGGACGGCTCCCACACAGGCGCCTTGTCCTCAACTGAAAGTATGTTCACGCTGACAGGCTCGCCCATGCAGAAAGTTTCCGGGCTGGCATTCCCGGCATTGGTGAGGTTCAGGAAAAAGTGCCTGATTACGCGCGGCTCTTCTGCCTGGCCTGAAGAGGAGGAGCAGATGCTTGAGAATGAGCGCCATTCTGGCTCTGCTGGCGGCCAGCCAGTCCATGAAAAGCCGAGAAGCTCGCCATCGCTCACATCATGGAAGCTCACGCCAGTGCCTGACTCGGTCCAGGTGTTGCCGTCATCTGAATAGTAGAATGCCCAGTAGTTGGAGCTGCAGAAGCAGTTGCTTGCAGAACAGCCTGTGCCGGCAACCTTGCACACTGCCTCGCCCATGCCAGGGCCGAAGTCCGCCGTCTCAACGCCAAGGCCCGAGGAGTGCAGGATGTCGGCTGCTGTTTTCGTGCCAGTGTAGGAAATGCATGCTGCCATGACCGAGGAGCCCGTGTCCGCCACCACTGCCACCCTTCCCGCCAGGGAAATCGAGGACAGGAGCAGCATGAATGCAAAAGCCCGAACCAACCAACCCATACTTCCACCTTCCACATGACCACAATATGTTGTGTGCGCAGCGCGGTATTTACACCACATCTATTTAAATGTAATGCCATCTGCCAGTGCCAGCGCCGGAGGGCACGCGGAAATGGGTAGGCAATGGAAATGCGCACGAGGGGGCCGAAAATGCAGGCGGGCCGGAAGGGCAGGAGAAAGTGGGAGCTAATCTCGGGGGTGTGGAGGAGGTTATCTTGCTTGGGCGAGCTTGCGAGCCCACTGATGGGGGTGTAGAGAGGGGGCTTGCCCCCTCCTAAAGAAATATTAAGCGGGCAAGAGATAACGGCGGCGTGAGAGAATGAATGTTATTGAGCACGCGCTGAAATCCTATTCGCGGCACTTCGGCATCATGGTTTTCTTCTCAGTGCCCGCGCTGCTCGCGCTCCTCATACCGCTGCTCTCGCCAATGCCCACATACACAGCAGTGGGCGGAACATTCCTGCGCACAGGCAGCATGCCAGAGCTCACCAGCTTCGACATTGCGCTCATGTCAGTTTCCTCCCTCGTGTCCCTGTTCCTCATCTCGTTCGCAATTACCGCGATAAGCATAGTGGTGAAGAGCGAGCGCACCCTCACGCACATCAGGAAGCAGGTGATACTGGCACTGGAGAAGTACACGCTCAACATCTTCTGGATTTTCCTGACTGCGCAGCTGCTCTTCCTGATTGTGGCGCTTCTGGCCTACGAATGGCAGGTGCAGTCATGGCTCAGCCCGCTTGCGACGCTCCTCGCATCGCTGTTCCTCATCTACGTGCCGGCTGCGCTCGTTATAGACGACATGCGGCCTTTCCGCGCGCTGCAGGCAAGCTACAACCACGTGCTGAAGAACCCGATGGCATTCCTTACGTGGATAGCTGTTGCTGTTGTCTCGCTTTCAGTTGTGGAGCTGGTGATGCTAGCGCTCCTGCCCCATGCAATTGCGCAGTTCGCAGTTCTCATAATCAACTCGCTCATCATCTTCCCGTTCCTCGTTGTGCTGCAGGCGCACTGCTACATGGCAAAGTATCCGCTGGCAAGATGAGCTAACAGGCGCAATCCGGCTGCATGGCAAAATGCCAGCTGGCAGGAGAAGGTTCTTCTTTTTCCTTGCTAGCATCCGCCTATTGCCTGGCACGAGGTGCTGTTGATGTCCGATTCCACTGTGCCTATTGGCGCGTCTGTGAAGTTGCCGTAAAGCCATGCGTAAGCGCTTACGCCCACCTGAACGCTGTCATTCACAACAGCATAGCTGGGCGCAACGGGTATGTTCATTGTGGTGGCAGTGCACAGCGGGCCCACATCTTCAGTCTGGTTGAAAATTAGCGCAAGGGTGGAGGGCAGCGCAGTTGCAACTGTCCAGTTGAAAGGCACGTTGCCGGTGTTCGTGAAATTCAGGAAGGCAAAGACTGATGTCTGGCCCTGCGGCGAGGTGCAGTTCTGATTCGCAAGCCCTGCAATCGGCGTGTATGTTGCGCTTTCATTGGTGGTGATGTAGACCTGGTCGCACACGCACGTGCCAGCAGCCCCGCATGCGCCGGATGTATTGCCCTGGCCGCCCGTGCAGCCTGTTGGCGGGTATTGGAGCGTGAAGGAGAGGTCAGTGGTGGGTGTTAACTTCAGATAAACTGTCACTGTCCTGCTCTGGTTTATTGTCGCGTTTGTCCAGTTGATGTTATAGGCTGCCTTGCTCGCGTTGAAGGTGTGGTTGCCAAGCTGGAACACGCCGGCGCTCGTGAGTATCTGGCCTTCAATGAGCGTCCAGTTGGAGTAGCCGGTTGCATCCGTGAGGTTGGCGTAGAGGAATTCTGCTGTGTTGTTGCTCACGTTGAAGAATGCGCCTTCGATTGCCGCGTCCACGTAGTCGAGCGCCCGAAGCTGGCCATACCACCAGACTGGGATGTAGGAGCCGTCCGCGGCAGTTATGGTATTGTCCCAGAGGTCAAGGGTGCTGTTGATTATGGAATTGTTGAGCGACGGCGTGGCGCCGCCCGAAGGCATGCTGATGTCATTGGTGCTGCCGGCTATGCTGGAGTTGATTACCTGGTTGTCCGAGGCAGTGAAGATGTAGAGCGCATCCACTCCGAGCAGGGTGGAGTTGGTTATTGTGTTGTTGTTTGCAGCGGAAAGCCGGAAGCCGTCATTGGTCCCGTAGGAAGTTATGTTGGTGAAAGTATTTCCGCTGGCGCCGGTTCCGACGCTAATGCCAAAGTCCCCGCCAATGCCGCTGGAGTTGATGAAGGTGTTGTTGGCAGAAGAAGAGTCGAGTTCTATGCCAGTGGCAGGGGTGATGCCGCCTG
>JBAZVU010000091.1:0-4379 GCA_041660725.1 Candidatus Micrarchaeia archaeon
AGTAAGCTTCACCAGCGCAAGCACAGGCCTCAGTATCAGCACTGCGGCTGCAAGGAGCGCGGTAAATGCGATGAGAAGCATTCCCGCGGGCGGCGACACAATGCCCTCTGTAATGAAATAGTAGGATATCATTACGGGCGTCACAAGCCCGAGCGGCAGCGCCAGAAGCAGCCCTCCTGAGCCCAAGCTTTTCTTCTCAACAATCTCCGCTGTCCTGATGACGTTCCGCAGCAAATAGATTGCCGACCACAAGAAGACGACTGCCAAGACTGAAAATACTGCACCGAGGATCTCCAGTGCCGCGTTCATTCCCATTAAGGCCTGATTCGCATTTCCCCCTTAAATCTATTCCTGCCTGCAGTGCCTACTTCCTGAAGCCTGCCATGAGCAGGTGCGGCCTTGCCTCCTTTTCCGAAGAATCATTTTCCTCGGAAGTTTTCTCAAATTTTATCCCGGCAAACAGCTTTTCCATTTCCTCTTTCGAGAAGTAATGGTGCAGGTGCTCCTCATCTGCAAAAGTATTGGGCTCAACCTCGCGCGCCTTTTTCGGCTTTCCTGCAACCGAGCGCTCGCTCACCACCAGTGAGCCCCCCCTTGCCAGCACCCTCTCGATTTCAGCCGCAGCCTTCTCCCTCTCCTGCCTGATGAACAGCGTCATTATGTTGTTGCACAGCACTGCGTCAAAGCTTCCATTCGGCATCTGCAGCATGCGCACGTCAGCCGGCATCCACTTCACGACCACGCCCGCGGCCATTGCTCTCTCCCCCGCCAGCCGCAGGCCCTCCAGGGAGAAATCAACGCCAGTGACCTCAAAGCCGCTCTTGGCCAGAAATACCGAATCCTTGCCATAGCCGCACGCAACATCAAGAACAGTGCGCACGCCCCTCTTTGCAAAATAGCCGGCAGCGAATTTTGCGCCCAGCGAAGGCTCCTCGCCCCACAGTGCGCCCGCCTTCCTGAACTTCTCGTCCCACTCCTTGCTTCCCATGCCTTGAGATTGCCCCATAAGAATAAAAAAGCCAGCAGCAAATCAAAAGCCGATGAAACTCGCAATACTTGCAATTCTTGCGCTGCTGCTTCTTGGCTGCAGCGGCATCAACAGCGGGGTGCCGCAGGCAAATGCCACGCCCTCCCCGCAGCAGCAGACATCAAACTTCACCCTCCACGTTGCCTACTTCTACGGCGCAACCTGCCAGTACTCTGCAAAGGCAAACCCAATAGTGGACCAGCTGGAGCAGGCCTACTCACGCAAGGGCGTGAAGGTTGACAGGTACGAGGTCTGGTATGATGCGGAGAACAAGATGCTCTACGACAGGATGGCTGATGCCTACAACATCTCGCCCTCGAACAGGGGCGTTCCAGTTGCCTACATAGACGGCGAGTATTTGATGGGCTACCAGCGCATCAACCAGTACCTGGAGCAGGAGATAGACGCGTGCCTCAAGGCAAAATGCCCCAACCCGCTCGACGCGCCCAACAACCCGAGCATCGCCAAACCAATCTGATTTTCAGGCAATTCGTTAGGTTTATAAACAGTGTTGGGGCTTATTCGTAGCAGTGGTTCAAATGACTGAAGTTCGCGCATCCCACATACTTGTCGAGGACGAGGCGCTAGCGAAGACGCTGCTCAAGACAGTCACTCCGATAAACTTCGAGCTCATGGCAAAGAAGCACTCCACCTGCCCGTCAGCGGAGAAGGGCGGGGATTTGGGCTGGTTCGGGCCGGGGCAGATGGTCAAGGAGTTCGAGACAGTCGCATTCAAGCTTAAGCCCGGGGCAATTTCCAACATAGTGAAGACTGAGTTCGGCTACCACTTGATAATGGTCACGGGCAAGAGATAGGATTTTAATTCTGCGAAGAGGCAAGAATAGCGGGAGTGATTCACATGGCAGAGCGAGTTTACGAGATAGATGTTTCCGAAAGGCTCAAGCTGGATGCGGCAGTCAAGGCAGACCCCTATGCTGACCTGAGCTTTGCAAAGCAGGGCTACAAGCTGAAAGAAAGCGGGGCAGTTGGCGGCGCGCCCAACAAGCTTTACCTCTATTCAAGCGGCGATGACAACTTTTTCAAGTATGCAGAGGCGAAGATGAAGGAGTGCGGCGCTCTCAGCGCAAAAAGGTGCGAAGCCCCCCTAGAGGCAAAGATAATCAAGCTCATACACGACGAGGATGCAAGCGCCGAGGCTGGCTTCGGGGCCATTTTCGGTTAAAATAAAGCAATCAGTCGCTCTCGATTCTCGGCGCGAGGTAGTAAGTCAAGCTTGCAGGCCCTATCTTATACTCCACCTTTACGGGCACGTTTGTCTTCAGGTGCAGGTGCAGCAGGCCGTCCTCGGGGCACGCCTTCACGATGTCGTCCAGATACTGGAGCGGGAACGTGGCGCGCGCCTCTTTCTTTGCCTCGACCTCGAACTCTTTCTTCTCGCCCTTCTCGCTCACTGAATCCATTTCAGCGCTGTCGCCCTTTGCATAAACGCCAAACTCCTTTCCTTTTGCCTCAAGAGTCAGGTGCGAGCTCACAAGCGCAACGTCGCGCAGCATCTCCTTGAACTCGCCGCCCCTTATCTTCACAAGCGCATCATGCTCAACTTTCGGCTCGCGCTGCCCGCCTGCAGAGCTCTCGAGCAAAGGCAGGGAGAAGTGCCTCTTCGCGCCCTCGCCCTTGAACTCCAGCGAGAGCTTGTTCTCCTCCTTTGTAATGGTAAGCTTGTCCTTGCCTCTTGCCCTTCCGAGAATCTTGCTCAGGTCCGCGAAATTTATCCCGACTCTCTCAGAGCCGCCGACCTTGTAAGATGAGAAAGAGCTTTTCGGGGCATTGAAGACGACCATGGCAATCTGCGAGGGGTCCATTGCCCTTACGCCCACAGAGTCAGCGCCTATTTCTATTGCGCCTTCCTCAACCAGGTTAACAATGGCGTCAATGCAGCCGCGCAGGAACTTCACGTCGGAAACTTCAATCTCGAATGATGCCATTCACACACCCGCAGGAATTAGCCGGCATCACCTTATTATTCTTTATTTGTTCCCGGCGCGCCCAGTTGAATCAGCCAATGAGCATGGTGACTGCCTGCGTGCCAGTGAACTGCGAGTCGCAGCCAACAGGCTCGCCAAACATGCCCGAGAGGAAGAGCTTGAGGTAGCCCACATAAGGCAGGCGCACAAGCGCCCTGCCCCTCACCTGCTCCTGCTCAACTGGCGAGTTGCCTATCTGCACGTCGAACAGGTGGTTGTTGTCCCCTTTTGTAAGTATGTAATCCTTGCCGTCAACCTCTATTATGAGGCGCGCCCTGTGCACAATATCGCCCGAGCGCGCGAACGGGTCCCCTGCCCTTGGTATGTAGACAATAGTCTCCTCGCCCTTTGAATAGTCAATGAACTTGCCGTTTATCTCGATCCCCGTCACGCACGGCACGAACACCTTGCTGCCTGCCTTGTCCTCCCTTTCGCAGAGCGAGCACTTGTAATCCAGAATGCCGCTTGGCTGGACAACCCCGCCGCTGCCGTCAATGGCGCAGCCCCACTTGGAGTTCATGTCCTGGCAGAGCGCGCACTGCCTCTTGAGCAGCCCGCCTGCCCTCACTGCATCCCAGTCAGCAGCGCTCATCTTTACAAACGGCGCCTGCACCTCTCCTCCATGCAGGACGAGCATGTCGCCCCTGTTCAGGGACGGCACCATGCTGCACGAAACAACTGCGTCCAATGGCACGCTCGTGTTCAGCAGCATGCCTCCGCCGTACCACAGCACTGCGGCAACGAACACTGCAAGAACAGTCTCCTTCACCTCATTGCCAAGCCCGCCAGTCTTTGCGCCTATCCATATTTCCAGCGCAACCAGCGACACCATCACGAGCGCCACAAGAATTGCAAAAAGCGGAGCAAGGCCAGGGCTGAACTTAGTTGTAACAAGATAAATCATGAAAAGCGCGACAATGAGAAGCCAGAGTATCTTGCTGTCATTCAGCTCCTTCAGGTACCTGTAGGAGCCCTCCTCATCCTTCTTTTTTCCGGCTGCTTGGGCCTCTTCAGTCTTCCTGCTCGTCATATGCGGCTTGATAAGGCCTGCCATAATCGCACCAAATGCCTAAGCCTTCCTCTTCATCTGCGAGGTGAACTCCTTTGCCTCCTTGTGCAGCTCCTTCACAGCTGCCTTCAGAATCTCGCGCGCTCCCCTGCCCTTAGTGGTAAGCACGAGCTTCGGGGCTTCCGCTGTCGGATGCGCCCTTGTGACTGAGACGAACTCAACCCCCTTCTCGCCGAGCAGCTTCTCGCGCAGCGCATTCGGGAACGAGTGCTCCTCGCCCTCCAGCAGCACCTCGACATGGTCTTTTTCGTCCTTCAGGAAATTGAGTTTCATATTCTCCCCCTTGCTAACGTCAAAC
>JBAZVU010000092.1:0-4343 GCA_041660725.1 Candidatus Micrarchaeia archaeon
AGCGCAGGATGAGGCGGGTTTGTCAGATAGGTCTTGGTGTAGAATTTCCGCGAGACGTCATTGTCGCGCAGCGCAACAAGGGTGTCCAGCTCTTCATTGCTCATGCGCCTCCGGGGCTTTGTAAGTTGTATCCTGCCCGTGGCATCAAAATACGCGATACCAGCCACATCATCATAGCCCTCTTTCCTTATCATGCGTTCGAGCAATTCTGCAAAAGTGAGCTCACCCTCGCCAAGTACGCATGCGTCTATTGCACCTTTTGCCTCGCGCTCGAACTGCAGCGCAAGCTCATCATCCCAGAATGCACCCCTGGCTGCGCCAGCCAGCTTCATCTCGAAAGCATTCATGTCCGCGCGCCTCAGCACGCCGGAAACATGATCGCCTCCCAGGATTATTGGCAGCCCCCTGCCCTGCTTTCCTGCCCATCTCTTCAGCTTTCGCGCAATCTCCAGGGCATTCAGGTAATTGTGGCTCATGCAGGAGAAGGCAACAACGTCAGGAGCAAAATCTTCTGCCTGCCTGAGCAGCTCCTCATTGCCCACGAGCTGCTTCATGACCTTAAATTTTGCTTCAATGCCCTTTTTCGCAAGCTCCCGTTCAGCCCAGCCGCACACGCTCATTGCACCCAGGGGAATCATTATTTCCGTGGATGAGCCTATCCAGCGCGCCTCTTGCCCGCTCATCACATCTGCAAGGAATTTTGCATCCCTGCTGTCCGAGTTGTCAGGTGAAATCAGGAGTATTTTCACAGCCATTGCAACTACCCCTTTCTTGCAACCAGGCGCCAGAACTTTGTCTCGCGTGTGGCGCTCACTATCACTTCCATTTCGCGCGCTTCCTCCAGGTGTCCTATATCGAATGCCATGAAGAGATTCTCGACTTCCTCTTTGGTGAAGAAATGGTGCGGCTTTCCCTGCTCGAGCTCAAAGGTGTTGTAGGCAATGGCCGTGCCTCTGCCATAGTCTGCATCAGAAGTTGAGAGAAGCGAGGCGACCAGCACGCCTTTGCCCGCAAGAAGCCGGTGTATTTCCTGCACTGCGGAAGTGCGCTCCTCGCAGCTGAATAGGTGGAGGCAGAAGTTGCTGAAGGCTGCATTGAATGTACCTGGGCGCAGCAGGCCCCTCAAATTAGTCATGTCTCCCGAAAGCCAGCTCACGCTGACTCCGGCTGCGCTCGCATCGCTTTTTGCCAGTTCAAGCGCAACTGGAGAGAAATCAAGGCCCGTGACATCCAGGCCGCGCTTGGCAAAGTATATGGAGTTCCTGCCAGTGCCGCAGCCAGTTTCAAGAAGGCGCTGGCCAGGCGCAAGCACGCCAGTGTGCACTGCCCACTTTGCAAGCTCCGAAGGCGCCTGGCCGTAGATGCGGCCCTGGGCCTGGTAGCGGCTGTTCCAGTATTCGGTCGTTGCCATGCTCATCTCCCGCCAGAATTAGGGCTTTTGGACTATGTTAAATCTCGCATTAGATTTTGCCACAAAACGCAGGTTTTATATAGTTCTCTTGCGTAATGAGAAATATGGCCCAGGCACCTGAGGAAGCACTCGACGTGAAGGACAGGAAGATACTATACGAGCTGGACAGGAATGCCCGGCAGTCATTCAGCGAGATGGGCAAACGCACGGGCATGAGCAAGGAAGTTGTTGCCTACAGGGTTGCGCGGCTGCTGGAAAAGGGGGTGGTGAAGGGCTTTTACGCCGTGCTGGACCTCTCGAAGCTGGGCTATGCAAGCTACCGCGCCTACTTCAGGCTGCCCGGCGCATCGCCTGCTGAGGAGGCGGCCATTCTGGCGGAGCTGGCAGGGCGCAAGGATGTCTGGTGGCTCTGCAGCTTCAATGGAGAGTGGGACGTGGCGCTGGGCTCCTGGGCAAGGAGCAGCTATGAGTTCGAGCGAACCTGGCACGACATTCTGTCAAAATACAGGGGAAAAATAGCGGATGAGAAGATTTCCATGCACCAGCAGATACACCAGTTCCCACGCGCCTATTTGCTTGGCAAGGAGAAGGCCGGCGCTGGCGAGATAGTGACTGGCGGAGAAGAGAGGGCTGAGTGCGATGAGCTGGACTTGGGGATATTGAGGGCAATTGCTGGCAATGCGCGCGCTTCCACAGTGGAGATAGCGAAAAAGACGGGCAGCGCGCCCACTGTTGTGGCATACAGGCTGAAGAAGCTGGAAGAGAAAAAAGTGCTGAGGGGCTACAGGGCAATGCTGGACTTGGAGAAGCTCAGAATGCACTGGTACAAGCTGGCCTTCAGGCTCAACTCCTTTGAGAGGCACAAGGAGATGATGAAGTGGGCCAGGGCGCACCCCGCTGTTACGTGGGCTTTTGACTCGCTGGGCGGCTGGGATGTTGAGCTTGAAGTGGAGGCGCGCTCTGTTGCAGAGGTGCGTGCAGTGCTCAATGAGTTCAGGGCCGCATTCTCCAAGGACATACGCTCGCTGGACTATTTCGAGATTTACAAGGAGCACAAGATAGTGTATGCGCCGGCGCAGGCGCAGGTTTTTAAGAGGCGAGAGTGAGGTGGAAGCATGGGATTCTGGAATGTTGTTGTGGTTGTCCTTCTCCTTTTCATCCAGCTTTCCTTTGCCGAAGACAAGCCCACTCAGTACAACATACCCGAGAAACTCGTGCCAGGGCCCAATGACCCTGTGCTCATGGGCGGCACGGTATACCCTGAATACGGAGCGCCATGCACCAACTACACGTACATCACGATTTACAGGGACAATGAGGGAAGGGCGCCGGAATACGTGCGCATAAACTTCAACAACCAGTGGCATGACATGAAGGTGCTGCAAGGCACTGACTATAAGACGGGCGTGACCTACGGCTACAGCTTCGTGCCAACTGCGCTGAAGGCGAATTTCTACTACTTTGAGGCGAGCAACGGGCTGGGCAAGGCAAGGGCTGCAATAATAGACAGCCCGAACAACGGGCCGCAGCTTTTCTCGGGCGCATTTGAGAATAATGCAGCGTATGTTTTCGATTCCGATACAGGAGCGCTGAAATGGAGCTTCCCGACTGGCGAGTGGTGGGTTGCGAAGGTGGCGCTTTCGCATGATGCAGGGCTCATAGTGGCGAAGACGAGCACGAGGCTTTACGCATTCTCAAAAGAGGGAAAGAGTTTGTGGAATTTCAGCGAGGCAGGCGCGAAGGACAAGAACGAGGATGTTGCAGGCGATGTTGCGCTCAGCAGGAAGGGCGAGGTCGTGGCGCTCGTGCAGGATTCTGCGCTCTATGTGCTGAACGGCACCACAGGAGAACAGCTCTGGAAGCAGGAGTTCAGCATGAACGCGATTTCAGTTGACATTTCTGATGATGGAAAATGGGCTGCTGTTGGAATGGGCATGGGCTCAGCTTCGGAGGACGCAGATGAGGTGAAAATGTTCGACCTTGCGGGGAAGAAGCAGCTCTGGGCCTACAAGACAACGAGCTATATTGAGGACGTTGATTTGACGCCTGACGGCAAATACCTTGCAGCAGCAAGCGGGTGCCCTGACAGGCGCGCCTACATTTTTGCAAGGGAGAGCAATGCCACGCTCATGAAGAGCGAGATGCTTACGCGCGACTCGCCGGGCAAGCATGTGAAGATAAGCGATGACGGCGCATATGCAGCATACAGCTTTGATGGGGAGCAGGGCAAGCCGAACATATTTTATTTCGCAAGGGGCAGCAGCTCGCCACGCTGGTCTTATGCGCCAGAAGGCGTTGATGCGCGCTCCTTGGGCATGAGCGCAAATGGCGGGAAGATAGCTGCAGGCACAAGTGCTGGCATGCTTTATGCATTCGGGAGCAGCGGGAGCATGCTCTGGAACTATGATGCGGACAGGCGCGTGGGCGCAATGGATGTGAGCCGCGATGGTGCGAAGGTTGCGGCTGGCACAACTGGCAAGAGGATAATGGTGTTTGCAGCAGGCAGCGGCTCGCGCAGTTGGTCCTATGATGCAAGCGAGTGGGTGGACACCATTGCATTTTCAGGCGACGGCAAGCTGCTGGCAGCAGGCACTGGCGCAATAGGCTATTTCTTTGAAACTGAGATGGCGGAGAACCAGGATGCGCAGTGGAGCTGCACTAGCATCAAGAATCCGGACATCAGCAATGCGCTTGGAGGGCAGGATGGCGGCGGCAATGATGGAGGCTCTCCAGTAAATGCATACTGCGGGAACAGCAAGTGCGAGCCAAATGGCGGGGAGAATAGTGAAACCTGCCCTAATGACTGCAAGCTGAGCGGGAATGACAACCCGGACATCCTCGACAACAGGTCAGACTGCGTGAAGCAGGTGCCCAAGGAAGAGAGGGGAAAATTTGTGATGGAAACAGTGCCTTGCGATTATGATGGGCCTGT
>JBAZVU010000093.1:0-1985 GCA_041660725.1 Candidatus Micrarchaeia archaeon
TATGCCCCAGTCCCAGTACTCATGGTGCGATTTGATCCTTTCAATCTCAACTGCGCTCCAGCTCGTTCCGCCAGAGCCGCTCACGTCCACGTATTTGACGCCGTTCTCAACAAGCATCTTTGCAACCTCGCCTGAAATGCCAGCGCCCACTTCCTTTGCAATTACTGGAACGCTGAGCCTTTCGCACAGCTTCTGCAGCGCGTGCAGGCAGCCTGAGAAATCCCTGTCCCCTTCTGGCTGCAGTATTTCCTGCAATGGATTGATGTGCACTGCAAGCGCATCAGCCTCAATGCCCTGCACCATGCCCTCAACCTGCTCCACTGAATAGCGCTTGAGCTGGTAAATGCCAATGTTCCCGAAAAGCGGCATGTCCGGCGCTGCCTTCCTTATTGCATACGTCCTGCCCATTTCCTTTTTCTCAATCATTGCGCGCTGCGAGCCAACGCCCATTGCAACGCCTGCCTCGGCAGCAGCTTCTGCCAGCTGCAAATTGATTTTCTCGGCTCCGGGATAGCCGCCGGTCATGCTTGATATGATGAGCGGCGCGCTCATCTTCCTGTTGAAGAGGCGCGTGCGCGAGTCTATTTTCTCAAAATCCAGCTCTGGCAGTGCATGGTGCTCAAAGTCAATGTCGGAAAAGCCCGTGCCCTTGGAATACTGCACATCTTTGTTAAGAGTAATGGCAACGTGCTCGGCTTTCCTACTCACTGTCCTGCCGCCGTTTTTTCGCATGTTTTTCTATTGGGGAAAAGGATTAATAAAGCCAAGCCCGCCTAAGCAAATCATGGCAGAAAAGCGCGGCCAGATAGGCATGGAGCTCATGGTGATAGTGGGCCTCATGATGCTTTTCATGCTGCCTATGATCAGCCTGCTCCTGGCAAAAACCGGCGAGTTCAATGAAAAGGCAGCAATTGCAAAAGTTTCCGAGGATGCGGGCCGCATTGCAGGCACTGCTGACAATGTGGGCAGGATGGGGCCCGGCTCCAAGGTAACGCTCCAGATTGACACGCCGGGCGGGGTGTCCGATGTCAAGGCCAATGATGCTGGCGAGCTTTCCTTTACAATGGAAACGCGCTTTGGCCCGACTGACATAGTGAGAATGTCCTCATTCAAGCTGTCAATTGAAACGGACCTGAAGAACGCGCTGAAGCAGCCGGGCACGCACATGGTGACAGTTGATTATCCATACGACACGCTCAACAACAGGATAATTTTGAAGGGCCAATGAGCTGTTTTCATGCGCATACATAACACTCTCTCAGGGCAGAAGGAAGACTTTACCACGCCTGATGGCAAAGTCGGCATGTATGTTTGCGGCCCCACTGTCTATGACATGCCGCATTTGGGCCATGCAAGGGTGGAAGTCATCTTCGATGTTGTGAGGCGCTGGCTTGAGTACAGGAAGATGGAAGTGAACTACATACACAACATAACTGACGTTGACGACAAGATAATCAAGAAGGCGAAAGATGCGAAGAAGAGCGAGAAAGAGATAGCCGACAAATACGAAAAGGCATTTTTCTCAGCCTGCAAGAAGCTGGCTGTAAAGCCTGCGACAAAATACCCGAAGGCAACTGAGCACATACCTGAGATGATTGAGCTGGTGCAGAAGTTGCTGCAGAATGGACACGCTTACATCATTGAAGGCTCGGGCGTCTACTACGACATTTCCAAGTTCGCTGAGTATGGAAAGCTTTCCCACCAGCCACTCGAACAGCTGAAATCAGGGGCAAGAGTGGAAATTGAGGAAAAGAAGAGAAGCCCTCTTGACTTTGCACTCTGGAAATCTGTTGCTGCGGACAACGGAGAGCTTTCGTGGGATTCGCCCTGGGGAAGGGGAAGGCCTGGCTGGCACATTGAATGCTCAGTGATGAGCGCCAAATACGTTGGCAGGCTGGACATACACGGCGGCGGCCTGGACCTCATATTTCCCCACCATGAGAACGAAATAGCGCAGAGCGAGGGCGCCTATGGCAAGCAGTTCT
>JBAZVU010000093.1:1995-4323 GCA_041660725.1 Candidatus Micrarchaeia archaeon
TCTCGCGCTTCTGGATGCACAACGGCTTCATCACCATCAACAAGGAGAAGATGAGCAAGTCCCTGGGCAACTTCTTTACTGTCAAGGACATCTTGAAGACCTACGAGCCAGAGGCAGTGCGCCTTTTCCTGCTCTCAACCCATTACAGGGGGCCAATTGACTTCACGCATGAGCAGCTGGACCTTTACACTAAATCGCTGGAAGGCCTGAGGAAAACAGTGGAGCTGGCAGACGGTGCGCTTGCGAAGAACAAGGCAGAAGGCGCAGGAATAAAGAAGCTGGTAAAGCACCTTGTGAAGAATTTTGAGGATGCAATGGATGACGACTTCACGACTACCAACGCTCTCGCTGCCCTTTACGAACTCTCCTCTCTCATCAACAACTCACTCGACCAGACAAGTGCAGGCGAGCTGAAGTACGCCCTCTCCAAATACAAGAAGCTGGCAGGCGTGCTGGGCCTGAAGCTCAAGCCAAAGAAGGCAAAAACAGGAAAAATACAGATGGATGACAGCAGCAGGAAATTCTTCTCAGAAATGGCAGGCGGCGAAAAATCAGGCGAGCTTTCAATTGCAAAGGAGCTTACAGAAGAGCTGATAGGCTATCTGGTGCAGCTCAGGACAGAATTCAGGAAAAAGGGCGATTACAAGAAGAGCGATGAGCTGAGGGCAAAGCTCTCTGCAATGGGCATAGTGATAGAAGATACAGCAGATGGCGTGAAGTGGAAGCGCGCCTAGGCCTTGAAGATTTCAGCCACCATCTCACTCTTTACTTCCCCGTAAAGCTCCTTGATGAGCGCCTCGTCAAGGAAGAACTGCTTCACCATATTGCCAAATGCAATTCCCCTTCTCAATGGCGAGCTGTCCTTTCTGATAAACTCGCTTGGATGAAGTCCGTCCAGCTCAAGGCAGGCGTTCCTGATGTCCCGTACAGTATTGTGGGACTCATCAAGCTCGCCAGCCTCAATCTTCTCGCGTATCAGCTGCCTCACATTTCTGACCAGCAGGTCATAATTTATGAGCACAAGCCTTTCCATTCCCCTGCTGCCTCCGACTTTTGCGCGCGGGTGGCTTCTGTGCGCCTCGTCAAAAAGAGGGTCCATTAAAATGCTCTTGTTCGGCTCTAGCTTGAGGACCTTCACGCCGTTTATTGTGCCATTCTTTATGTGCAGGCGCATGTGCCTTGGAGGAGCAGTGATTACTGAGCCAGCAACCATGCTTCTTTTTGCCCATTAAAATCTTTTAAATACGCGCCGCATAAGCGGACTATGGCAAAGCCTATTGTCTATGTTACGCGGCACATTCCTGATGCTGGCCTGAAGAAGCTGCAGGAGCTATTTGAAGTGAAGGTGCACGAGGACAGGATGCCGCCTACAAGGGAGCAGCTTTTGCAGGAAGTGAAGGGCGTTGATGCCCTGCTGCCCCTGCTCACGGACAAGATTGACGCTGAAGTGATGGATGCTGCTGGCAAGCAGCTCAAGGTCATTGCCAACTACGCAGTGGGCTTCAACAACATTGACGTGAAAGCTGCAACTGAAAGGGGCATTGTCATAACCAACACGCCCGGTGTGCTTACAGAGACAACTGCTGATCTGGCATGGGCCTTGCTGATGGCCATTTCAAGGCGCATAGTTGAGGCAGACAAGTTCCTGAGGGCAGGCAAGTGGAAAACCTGGGAGCCCCAGCTGCTTTTGGGAGCTGACGTGCATGGCA
Source organism: Candidatus Micrarchaeia archaeon (assembly GCA_041660725.1). Lineage (GTDB taxonomy): Archaea > Micrarchaeota > Micrarchaeia > Burarchaeales > Burarchaeaceae > JBAZVU01. The sequence continues at coordinate 3,705 of JBAZVU010000093.1, forward strand.
AGACGCTCGGCATAATCGGCCTTGGAAGAATAGGCACTGAAGTTGCAAAGCGGGCAAACGGCTTCGGCATGAAGATACTGACAACCACGCCAGACCCGAATGAGCCTAATGCAAAGGAAGTGGGCGCGCAAATAGTGCCGCTTGAAACGCTGCTCAAGGAGAGCGACTTCATTACCATCCATGTTCCGCTCAATGAGAACACAAGAGGCATGCTTGGCGAGAAGCAGTTTGCAATGATGAAGCCAACTGCATTCATCATAAACACCGCCAGGGGCGAGATAATAGATGAGAAGGCAATGATACGCGCCCTGCAGGAGAAGAGAATTGCAGGCGCTGCCCTTGACGTCTATGAAAAGGAGCCGATTGGCGTTGATTATGCACTCATAGGCCTGAGCAATGTAATACTGATGCCGCACATTGGAAGCGCAAGCCGCGAAACAAGGGACATGATGGCAGTGATAGCTGCTGACAACATCATCGCGGTGCTGCAGGGCAAGCCTGCGCCTAATCATGTGAACCCTGAGGCTGTGTAAAATAAAAAATAAGCGCCCATGCTAGACCTTCTGGGTCATGAGCGCTTCTATGAGGCTGTCCGCGATTTCACGGTCTGCCTTGTAGC
>JBAZVU010000094.1:0-4296 GCA_041660725.1 Candidatus Micrarchaeia archaeon
CAAGAGGGCGTCCAGCGCGTTCGCCTCAAGCGCGCCCCGTTTCCCGTAAAGATCAGTGATTGCATCCCATGCATTGGCGCGCACGCCCTTGTCATCGTCCTTGAGCGCGAACTCCAGCTCGCCCAGTATGAGCGGGAATGCGGGCATGTTGTCGAGGAGCCCCATTGCATCTGCTATGACCTCGCCGTAAAGCGCCAGGGAGTTGGGCCTGTCCTCATGCAAGGCCTCCAGCACCGCCTTCCCGACCGCACCTTTCTTCGACATGAAGGAAAGCGGCTCGTTCCTCATCAGGAGGTTGGCCGCGTAGAGCCTGTTGAGAGGCGCGCCGCTTTCGAGAGAGAAAATAGATGCACCCTCGGAAAGGGAGCGGTTTGCAAAGCCGCCCCGGTGCTGGTTTTGCAGTGGCTTGAATGGTTGTTTCTGCATAATATCATCTGCCTTAGAACTAGAGTATGATATGCCTTCCGGGCTATTTAAAGCTTGGCATTTACGAGGAAGAATCAGACATTCTCCTTGTGGTACCTGCCCTTGTAGCCTTCCTTTGCCTCCTTCTCGAGCTTGAAGAAGACCAGCTGCACCACTTTGGCATCTTTCTTGAGCCTCAGGCCATTTTCATTGCCTACTATTAGGAGGGATTCGCTCCTGCCTTCGTAGCCAGGGTCCCACACTGCGCACTGCAGGTATGCACCGCAGCGAAGGAGAGAGGAGCGGGGATAGGCGAGCGCAATGCAGTCCTTGGGTATGCTCACCACTTCATTGTAGAGTATTTTGTAAGCGCCCTTTTTGAGGAAAAGCCAGCTGTCAGTTGGCCAGGCTATTGCACGCGTGTCGCTCAGCTTGCGCTCCTTGTTGTCAAAGTCTATGGCGCCTTCATTCACAAGAGTGTGCACTTCGCGCACGCTCAGGTCAACGCCTGCTGGCTGGAACTGGCTTTCGCTCAAATAGTTGGAAACTGCCTTGCGCCTCAGAATTTCGTCTTTCGGCAAAATCACGCGTGCCACCAATCACTTGCGCTCGTACAGCTCAGATGCCTTGAAGAAGCGCGGTATTTCAATGTTCGCCGTTTCAATGGAGTCGCTGGCGTGTATGACATTTGTCTGCACGTCCTCGCCCATGTCGCCCCTTATTGTGCCCTTGGGCGCCTGCTTGGAGTCTGTGGGGCCGCAGAGCTCGCGCACTTTCGCCACTGCATTCTCACCCTCAAAAACTGCAAAGACTACAGGAGAAGATTTCATGAACTTGCACAGGGCCTTGAAGAACGGCTTGTCCTTGTGGTGCGCATAGTGCTCCTCAAGCATCTTCTTCTTGAGCTTGCGCATCTTGAGGCCTGCTATTTTCAGGCCAGCCTGCTCAAAGCGCTTGAGCACCTCGCCGACGAATCCTTTCTTCACGCCGTCGGGTTTCACTATTATGAGTGTGCGCTCAGCCATCAGAATCACCTTTGCCTACTTCTTGCCGCCCTTGTGGTCTGTCTTGACAGCAGGGGCAACAGCTTTCTTTGCAGCAGCAGCAACCTTGGCAACGCCAGGCTGGTTCTTAGTGAGCCACTGCACATTGCGGGGCGAGCGCCCGAGGTTTACCATGTTGCGCTGGCACTTTGTGGAGCAGAAGTAGAGTGCACTTCCATCGCGCCTCACATACATCTTGCCCGTTGCCCTTTCCAGTTCGTGCTTGCAGAATGAACAGAGTGCCATGATATCCACCTACTTCGCTTCTATGCGCTTTGCCTCGCGCTCCGTCTCCATTAGTATTATGATGTCCCCGCGCTTCACAGGCCCCTTGACATTGCGCCTTACCACGCGGCCCTTGTCTCGGCCTTCGAGTATCTTGCACATTACCTGGTACACTTCGCCGTATATTCCAGTCTTGCCAATGACCTCGACAACTTCAGAGTTCGCGGGTTCAGCCATGTTATCACGTTATTTTTCACGCACTTAGGCCGGTGCAGCAGGCTTTTCCTGCTTCGGCTTCTTCTCGCCTGCGGGCTTGGCCTGCTTTGGCTTTGGTGCGGGCTTTGCCTCTGCAGGTGCAGATGCCTTGTGCTCAGGTGCAGGTGCGTGCTCCTTCTTCTCGTGGCCGCCTACCTTGCCGCCCAGCTTTGTGACTATTTCCTTGATTGCCTCGGCTGCATTGCCGGGCTTTGCAATTGCGATTGCAGCGCACTGCACGCCCAGGCCGCTTGCCTTGCCCAAGTCTGCCTTCAATGGCACGTAAACATAGGGAACGTGCTTCTCCTCGCAAATCATCGGGAGGTGCATGACCACTTCCTCTGGGTCAACGTCCTCTGCAATTACAACGAGTGTTGCCTCGCCCTTTTCAATTGCCTTGGTGCACTCGTTGGTGCCCTTTCGGATGCTGCCGGAGTCGCGCGCCATTTCCACTGCCTCGTAGGCCTTGGTAGCAACGTCCTTCGGAGTCTCGAATTTCACGTAAGATTTCGCCATTTCGTCCACCTCGCGGTTTCATTTCTAGTTGATTTCTTTCGTGCAACAGGCACATTTGCATCTCAAACCCTCGCGGGCTTCATTGATGCACGAATAGAAGCAGGGCTAATATGAAGAAAAGGATTTAAAAAGATTTCAAGGGGGCAAAAGCCCCCTCAAAGGCTGCTGATGCTCAAACTGGCGGGCACCAGATGCCTGCCTGCTCGTTGTTTGTGATTATCCTGCCCTCTGACCAGTCGACGCTTTCAGGGTTGCCAGCCTCCCAGTGCATTATGAGGAGCTGCGTCTGGTCAAGGCCTGCAGCGCCGCCGAGTATTGCGTATGAGCCGTAGAAGGTCTCAGTCTCGCCGCCGTCCAGCCTGCTGATGAAGAATGTCTGCGAGTCGCCGTTCCAGTATGGCGCGCTTTCAGTCCATGACTGGTAGGGCAGAAGGCTGCTCTCATAATATCTTTGCGCGCCCACAACGCGCAGGTGCTGGAAGGTGCGCTGGCATGTGTTCGTAACCTCAACCTTGTAATGCATAGTGTGGCCGATGTACCAGCCAGGCACGTTCGTGTAGCCGAGTTCGGAATAGTCAACGTAAAGGTCCGGGTTCACGTAGCTCACTGTGTAGGAGAGGCACTTTTCCTCGCCATTGTGCCCGCCTGCAAACGCAAAGCCTGCGATGAGCGAAAGCAAAACTACTGCAAAACCAATTTTCACCAAATCACCCCGCTAAAACTGTCTCGGGGAAGTTTATAACTCTTCTGAAGCGCCGGCAAGAGATTCAGGAATCCACGCCTTGGGGCGCAGGCGAAGCAGTATAACCCGCCGGAAGTCTTAGCCTTCAAGGCGCGCAATTGTGCCGCTTGTTTTCATTGTTCTGACTGCGCATTTGCGGTTGGCTATTGAGCTGATGAGTGCAAGGGCTGCCCTTACTTCAGGCAGTCCGGCATTCTCGCACCTCACTATGCCTTCCATCTTGCTCGCATCGTATTCGAGAACTTTCGGCTTTGCCTTTGATGCGCCCAGCTCGCCAATGAAGCGCAGTATTCCTTTCTCAATGCCGTCTTTTGCCTCGCTTGCTGAAAGTGAGCCTTCGCACTCCAGCTTGAATGAAATGTACCGCCACTTCTCGCGCATGCTTGGTTTCAATGCCATTCACTTCACCTTTTGCATTATTTTTTCCGGCACTATTGTGAGCGCCCTTTTCACCTGCCCTGCATTCAGGCCAAGAGCCCAGCCTATTGCAATGAAATCGTCGACGCTTTTCAGCTCGTATTGGTTCTCGGCCCTGCTTGTGAGGCAATAGTTCGCATTGTATTTCACGCACAGCTCTAGGAAGAATTGCATCCTGCCCAGCAGTGCGGCGCGCGAGAAGCCGTATGCCCTCAGCAGGCCGCTCACTGGAATTTCAAATGCGCAATCATTGTCAGCCGCTTCCCTGATGAGAGCAGTGTCAGGGTAGAAAGATGAGACGAAAATCAAATCATACCTCTTCACGCCCTTTCTGAGAAGCCCTGCATCTTCGCCTGAGAGAATGGAAATTTTGCCTTTTGAAGGCGAGGAGTTCATGTCAGCTGCACTTTTCACGAGCTTCTCCTCTATCTGCTCGCCAGCTATTGCTGCTGAGGCAAAGCCAAGCTCAGCTAGCTTCTGCTTCGGAGCATGGAACTTAACGTGCATGTCCAGGTAGGCCATGAATAGAGTTAGGAAGCGAAAGAAAATAAAGGAAAAGGAGGTTCTGCGCGCCTGCTGGCAGACTCAGAGGTTCGGAATCTGGTTGAGAAGCGCATGCTTGCCCAGTTCCTCGCGCGTCAGCAGCTTGGCTTCCTCGAAACCCACGTTCGCAGTTACTATCACGCTTAATTG
>JBAZVU010000095.1:0-4282 GCA_041660725.1 Candidatus Micrarchaeia archaeon
AGAAGAGCACGTCTCAGCAGTTCCAACAAGCGCAGCAGCCATTGCAGCAATAGTGCGGCTGTCGACTTTCGAGGGCAAATTCGACGCAATCATCAGGCCGTCCCTGCGCACAATTGCGCTGGCCTCTACATCTCCCGCCTGGCCCAGCTCACCCAGCAGGTCTTCCAGCTTGTTTTTAGTTTCTTCAGGCATGCTTCACACCATCTTTCATTTTTTGACTCCTACTATCTCATCCACCAGCACTTTCACTATGTCAATGCATCCCTTCTTCGTAACAGCTGATGTGCCCACCACCTTCACTGTCTGCGGCAGGCCGAGCTTCACAAGCCCTTTTTTGATGTCATCGGGCTTCATCGCGCCCTTTGCATCCTGCTTGTTCGCCGCAACAACAGTCGGAATTCCGTACTTCGAAACATACTTCAGCATGTCAGCAGCCCTGTCGAATTCCGGCTCTGTCGAGTCCACTAGCAGTATCACGCCGAACACGTCCCTGTTCAAAATATCTATCATGAATGTGAATCTCTCCTGCCCCGGCGTGCCGAACAAATCCAGGCTCATGCCCCCGTAATCAATATAGCCATGGTCAAGGGCAATAGTGGTGCCAAGCCTGTCAACTGAAACTGCGCGAGTGCTCACTGCATGTATAAAGCTGGATTTGCCTGCATGGAAAGGCCCTGTAACCAGTATCTTCGGCACATACACTGCAACTCCTTCCATGCCCACCTTGAACGGAACCGCAGAAGGGGCTCCGCCCCTTTCTAAACCCCCTGCATTCATTTTCAGCGCCTTCCCGACTGTAAAGTAATTCCGCAGGAGCATCTTCTCCTCAACTGCCTGCAGCCTTACTGCATAATCAAACGGCTTCGACACCCTCTCAAACGCCTTCGCATCCCCGCTCCAGTCAGTGAAAAGGCACACGCTCGTTATGTTGCTCTTCTTCAGGCTCGCCTTCCACTGCTCCAGCGCGCTGAGTGCCTTTGCCTCACCATTCTTCTCTGCAACCGAGGAAAACGTGTCGAACACGAGCATGCCGCCCTCATTCTCCTTCGCGGCCTTTCCAAGCACCTCGCCAATTGCCTCCACTTTCCAAGGCTCCTTCACGAAATATTTCTGGCTCGATGCCTGCCCGAGCGATGCCGAGAAGCAGTCAATGAACTTCACCTTCTTGAACTGCGACGACTTCCAGCTTAGCTTCTGCACTGCGTCTGCAACGCTTTCCGGCGTCTTGTTCGTGACAGCATAAAGCCCGTTTCCGCCTGCCTGCAAATTCTGCAGCATCATCTGCTGCGCAAATACAGCTCCCTCTAGCCCCGGCGTCATGTAAATTAGCGCGGCAGAGCCCTTTTCCAGCCCGCCCCCTACGAGCTCGTCAAGCTTTGGAATTCCCGTAGGCATTAATGGCATCAGCCCAACTTCGCTCCCCACCTATTTAATGTTTTTCCAGCTTCACCTGCAATTCCAAATACCTGCCATTGACGACAGAAACATACGAAGCAGAATACGCATCCCCGCTGCCCGTGCCGCATGCCCTTCCCATTCTAGTTCCCGCCTCTTCAATGCATGCCCCTAAGCCATCAGCCAGCCACTGCATCTGGGCCTCACCCTGCACTCCATAGCTTGCAACCCACGCAACATCATGCGCCTGCATCTCGCTTGCAAGCCCTGCCACACTGCTCGCCCCTCCACCTGCGCTTGCATAAATGAGCGCAAGCGCGCCCAGCGCCATCACTAGCGTTGCCAGCGCTTCAATGCTCATTACAAAACCTTTTTTCATAGTCATCTTCCGCATACCTTCAGTATCGCCGCGTTTCCATCAGCAACAACTGCCCTGCTCATGCACCAGGCTTCCTCTCCCTGGCTTACATGCCCCGCAGTCCTTCCTCCAGCACCATAAACCTCCAGCTCCGCAGCCAGCTCATCCAGCTTGAACAGCGCCTTTGCACTTGAAACATCCTTCTCCGCAACTGCCCGCTCCCAGCCTGAAAAATCATGCACCCTTTGCTTCACAAGCCAGTCAGCAGCAGCCACGACTTTTGCAGCCATCTTCTCCTCTTTTGCATCAGCTGCCGCGCTTCCAATTGCCATTGAATTTGCGCCAGCCCAGACAAGCAGCAGCAAGAGCACCACTGAAGCTGCAATCATCGCGTCAAATGCAAATACTGCACCCCTTTTCATCACGGCCCACACCCATTCCGCGCAAGCCCGCCACTATGGCACCAGCCCGCCCATTTTCATTTTGTCACATCCTCAACAGGAACTGAAAATTCCACTCCATCAGCCACAATTACCTCTTGCGAAAGCATCAGGCCTGCCTCCATTTTCTCTTCAGCTGCAAGCCCGCCGGCCTCCTGCGTCTTCTCAGCGCTGTATGCTGCAGCTGAAATGAGCAGCGCCAGCAGGGCTATGAATGCAGCAATCGATACCATTGCATCAAGCGAAGCCTGGGCCCTCATTTGTAATCCCTCATCTCCCCTGCAGAAATGTACGAAACAGACGCTGCGCCCGTCCTCTCGTCGTAAATCGAAATGCCTATTGCAGCAGGGCTCCACGGCGTTATTCCCGCAGCTGCCAGCTCAGGCGCAACAAGTGCAGTTCCGTCCTCCTCAGCCATATGCACGAGCAGCGAATTTCCCGCGCCAATTTTTCCGCTGCCCGCCAGTTCAGGCACAACTGCAACAAAGAATGCGCATGCAGGCACGAACTTTGCCTCCGGCTTCTTTTCCGCAACATTTGCTCCGGCCAGCATTATTCTTGCAGATGCATCAAAGCAGGAATCGCACTTCAGCGCCCTTTTCTCAGCAGCCATCCTCCTGGCAAGCCCTGCCTTCTCCTCTTCTGAAAACTTTCCGCACCAGAAAGTGGAATCCACCCCTTTTCCTGCTTGCATCTCCCCGATGAATGCGCCCAGTTCCGCAAGCTGCGCCCCGCTTTCCTCCAGCGTCTCGCGTATGCTTCTCGCATCTCCGGGCTTTTTCTCAGTCGCAACCCCTGCCATCACATTGAAAGCAGCGTTCAGCGTGCCCTCTCCTGCATAATAGTTTGCCTCAGCAGCCCTTGCGTCTGCCAGCATTTCTTCAGAGCCTGCATCTGCCCTGGCCTGCACTGCCAGGAAAAGCACTAGCGGAAAAAGCAGCGCAGCAGCAAGCATGACGCTCGCAAATGCCCTCACGAGGAAAAAATCCGCAGACAAGCCTATTATGCTTATTCCACCCTATTGCCGTTCATGCGTTTTGGCCCTGCCGGAATTCCAATAGCCTGCGAAGGCGGCACAGCAGACGGCGTCAAGACCGTCGCGCAGCTCGGCCTGGGCGCAATGGAAGTTGAGTTCGTGCGCGGAGTCAAGATGAGCGAAACAACTGCGCGGGACATCGGAAAAATAGCCTCCTCCCTCAACATCTCCCTCTCCTGCCACGCGCCATACTGGATAAACTGCTGCGCGCGCGAGAAAATCAAGCTGGATGGCTCAATACGCAACATACTTGACTCTGCAAAAGCAGCGCATGCACTCGGCGCCCGCGTCATAGTGTTCCACCCTGGCTTTTACATGGGCCGCGGCAGTGCTGAATGCAAGGCACTTGTCAAATCCACCATGCTCGCAGCACTGGAAAAAATGCACGCACTCAACATACGCGATGTCATTCTTGGCATGGAGCTCACTGGCAAGGGCAGCCAGTTCGGCGACATAACTGAAATCTGCGAGCTTGCAGCTGAAATACCGCAAAGCATGCCTGTCATTGACTTTGCGCACCACCACGCGCGCAACAACGGCTGCATAAAAACAGCGGACGACTACCTGAAGCTCTTCACAATAATGGAAAAGCACCTTGGAAGGAAGGCAGTTGAAAACTTCCACTCCCACTTCTCAGAAATAGAATACACTATGAAAGGCGAAAGAAGGCACCTGGAATTAGGCACAACAAACCAGCCGCCCTTCTCCTTGCTTGCAAAAGTGTGCGTTGAAAACGGCTTCCAGGGAACCATTATCTGCGAAACACCGCTTTTGGAGCAGGATTCGATGAAAATGCAGAAGGCCTATCTCGCCGAAAGCAAAAAGTGAAGAATCTCGCCGGCAATTTCCGCCTTTGTTCCTGCGAAATTCTTCTTCCCCTTAGCGGAAATCACCAGCACTTCGCTCTCCACATCCCCGAACCCCCTTCCTTTTCCAACAACATTTCCAACAACAACATCTGCGCGCGTCTCTCGCATCCTTGCTCTTGCCCTTTCCTCAAGCCTCTTCGCATCGCTCTCTGCCTTGAAAAGCACCAGCTTTGCCTTCGGGCGC
>JBAZVU010000096.1:0-769 GCA_041660725.1 Candidatus Micrarchaeia archaeon
CCCTTCGGTGCATTGCGGCCAGCAAATGCCGCCATTGGGCACATTGGTCCCTGAGCAATAGGGCGCGGTCGGGCAGAGAGACTGGTATGTGGCACCGCATGGGATGCATGTGCCGGATGAGCAGGTGTGGAAAGAGGCAGTGCACTGCGGACAGGGGGACGCTGCGCAGCAGGGCTGCCCGCTTCCGCCGCCGCGCGCGCAAAGGAAGGATGGGCTGCCCTGGCATACGGCGCCCGAATCGCACGTAGCAGGAACTCCGCACGTGGAGAAACAGCCGGTGCCGGAGCTGCTCAGGGCGCCGGAGCTGCCCCATCCATAATAGCAACCGCCGCCGCCTACTGGGCCGCAGCAGGGCTGGCCTGGCTGGCCGCATGGCACGCATGTGTTGTCAGAGTACGATGTGGAGTAACTGCACGATGAGCCGCCTGCCCGATAGCAGACCGCGGATCCGAAAAGACCCGTACATGAGCCATAGGGAGCCGAAACTGGAACTCCATAATCGCTTCCGCAACATGGCTGCCCGATTGCGCTGCCGCACGCCCTGCAGGTGCCAGACTGACAGACAACACCTGATTGGGAATTGCATCTGCTCCCTGCGCAGCAGGGTTGCCCTATGCCGCCGCAACTGGTGCATCTGTTTGTCGAATTGCAGGACAACGGGGAGGTGCAGTTTGTGCCCGCAGGAGTCACTGCCCCGGAGCAGCATATCTGCCCGTTCGCGCCGCAGGCAGTACAGGTGTTGGCGCTGCAGTAGAGCGGCTGGGCCGCC
>JBAZVU010000096.1:779-4265 GCA_041660725.1 Candidatus Micrarchaeia archaeon
AAGCAACGAAACGGTAAGAGGTCGTATTGCAGGTGTAGCCAACCGCGGTGCAGGCTGTCCCAGTAGGACAGCACAGCCCATTGGCTGTGCCGCACGAATAGCAGACGCGGGACGTTGTGTTGCAGGCAAGGTTCGCGCCCGTACAGGTTGTGCCGTTGCAGCAGGGCTGCCCTGCGGCTGCCCCGCACGTGGTGCAGATTTGCGTTGAAATGTTGCATGCGATGCTCGCGCCAGTGCAGTTGTTGCCTGCGCAACACGGCAAGCCGGAAGCTCCGCACGCCCTGCAAATCTGGGTGGTTGTGTTGCAAATGTTTCCAATGGTGCAGTTGTTGGTCGGGCAGCAGCGCGCGTTCGTGGTGCCGCATGAGTAGCAGAGACGGGTGGTCGTGTTGCAGGCGATGTTCGTGCCAGTGCAGTTCACGCCGCCGCAGCAGGGCTGCCCTGCCCCTCCGCAGGCAGTGCAAATCTGGTTGGAAATATTGCAGGCAATGTTGACGCCCGTGCAGTTGTTTCCTGGGCAGCAGGGCATGCCAGATGTGCCGCATGAGTAGCAAATCTGCGACGTCGTATTGCAGGCAAGCGGCGCAGTGCAGTTGTTGCCTGGGCAGCATGGCTGGCTCGCCCCGCCGCATGCGTAGCATGTGCGGGTGGTGCTGTTGCACACCAAGGGAGAGGTGCAGTTCGTTCCTCCGCAGCATGGCTGCCCTGTCCCTCCGCATGTGTAGCACACAGGAGTTGCCGCGGAAGTGTTGCAGGCAGTGCCTGCGTTGCAGCTTATGCCGTTGCAGCACTGCTCGCCAGCAGCGCCGCAGTGCTGGCAGTAGAATGAAACATTGCAGGAAACGTTCGTGCCAGTGCATGCCGGCGGCGCCGCGCAGCAGGGTTCATTCACGTTGCCGCAGATGGGCGCAGTGTACGTGCAGGTGCCTGAAGTGCAGGCAAGCGGGCGGATTATGCTGGTGTTGTTGCAGTCATTGGGAGGGGGAAGGGTTGCGCCGCCTGCGCCTGTGCAGCATGATTGCCCTTCCTGCCCGCAGGGGCTGCAGTGCGCTGACTGGCAGGAATACCATGGGTTGTTGCAGGAGGAGCCGCAGCACAGTTGCCCTGCAGCGCCGCAACTGGCGCAGGTGTCGGGCACAGTGCCCAGGTCGCAGGTGCTGTTCGCAGGCGAGCATGCAGGGGAGCCGGGGCAGCAAAGCGAGCCGATGTCTGTTCCGCACGTCTGGCAGGTGCCTGATGCGCCTGCGCTTGTGTTGCAGGCTATGCGGGGGGTGGAAGTGGTGTTGCAGATGTTCCCTGCGCAGCAGGGCTGCCCCAAAACTCCGCAGCCCTGGCATATCCTTGAAGCGTCGCAGAGAAGCCCTGAGTTGCATTCAGGGGTGTCGCAGCAGTGCAGGGACTGCGTGCCGCAGGCGTTGCTGCACGTTGTGCCTGCGCAGTAAAGCCCAGGCGCGTTGCCGCACCAGTCGCCAGGGCAGCAGGCCGCGCCAACCGAATTGCCGCAGGCGTTGGAGCAAAGTGAATTGGAGTCGCAGAACAGCCCTGTGTTGCAGGTGTTGCCCGGCGTGCAGCACGCCTCGTTGAGGTGCCCGCAGAATGCGAATGAGCCATGCGAGCCTGATGAGAGGCAGTTGACATCTTCCCCGTAGATTACGCTCAATGCGCCGGGGGTGACTGTGGAGATGAGAAGCCCTGTCATGGCGCCCGTTAATGCAGCTGTCGCCCAGACATTGGAGCGGGCGCGCGTTTCAGAGCCCATCACCTGCCCGCTTGCGTAAATGGCTGAGCCTGCAAGCACCATGAGCATTGAGATTGAGGGGACTGTGCCGGTCACCCCTGAGCACAGTTCGCGCAATGCGACGTGCAGGCTGGAGGTGGGGTTTGCGGTGTCGGTGGTTGTCGAGAAGAGAGCTGATGAAAAGGAGAGAATGAAGGATAACAGGAACAGACAGGATATTGCAGGCATTCTCCTACGCATGGAATGAATTCGAAGTCAAGGAATATAAAATGAACTATGGTTATGAATTCGACCGAAGGCGCAGGCAGCGGAGTAACATCGCCATTCGGTCGACCGACAAATCGCATGCGATTTGTGGTCCACAAGTCCGATGCGTCGGACTTGTAGGAAATATTGCCAACTTCGCGCCGCTGCAAGCAGCGGAGTATCGCTCTCAGTTGGCAATGAACTTTGGCGGCACTTGCGCCGCAAACGGCGGTTTGATGGCTATTTGTGAAGAATATGGAAATGCGGTGGATGCCAAGTGGCAGAAGAAATGGGTCGAAGCAGGGATTTTTGAGCCTAAAGCCGGCGCAGGCGAGAAGTTCTATCTCACGGCGGCATTCCCTTACCCGAATTCCCCTCAGCACATCGGGCACGGCAGGACTTATACCACCACGGACATTTACGCGCGCTATATGAGAATGCGCGGCAGGAACGTGCTTTTCCCAATGGGATTCCACGTGACAGGCACGCCGATTCTCGCGATGGCAAAGAGAATCGGGGACCGCGACAAGGAAATCCTCGACATATTCGAGAAGATTTACGGAATCCCGCTTGCGACAAGCGAGAAGCTCACCGAGCCGCGCGAACTGGTCGCTTATTTTTCCCGCGAAATCGAGCAGGGCATGAAGGAGATGGGCTACTCGATTGACTGGCGCCGCAAATTCTACTCGTACGACGCGCAGTTCAACATGTTCATACGCTGGCAGTTCGAGAAACTGAAGGAAGCCGGATTTATTACGAAGGGAGAGCACCCCGTGCCGTGGTGCCCGATTGGAAACACTGCCATTGGCGCGCACGACACGAAAGGAGATGCAGACCCGCAAATCGAGGAAGTCACGGGCGTGCTGTTCGCGTTCATGGACGGCTTCCTCGCCTGCTCGACATACCGCCCTGAGACCATTTACGGAGTCACGAACATTTGGATGAACCCGGATGCGATTTACGTGAAGGCGCAGGCTGGCGGGCGCATATACTATATTAGTAAGGAAGCGCTTGGCGCGCTGTCCATGCAGCTTGACCTGAAGGTAGAAGGGGAGTTTCCGGCAGCCGAGCTGATGTCCCACAAGGCGAAAAATCCGATGACAGGTGCGGATGTTCCGATCTTTCCCGCAGTGTTCGTGGATCCGAAGCACGGCACGGGAGTTGTCATGTCCGTTCCTGCTCACGCTCCTTACGACTACCTCGCCCTGCGCGACGCGGGCTTGGAGGGGAAGATAAAACTCGTGCAGGTTCTCACGCTTGCGGGCTTCGGCGAATTCCCTGCAAAGGAAATCTGCGAGAGGATGAAACTCGCGAACCAGAAGGACCCGAAGACAGAGGAGGCGACAGCCGAGCTCTACAAGAAAGAGGCGCACACTGGCGTGATGGCTGTCGGCGAATTCAAAGGCATGAAAGGCATTGACGCGAAGGAGAAAATCCGCGCGAAGATGGTTGCCGCGGGAAGCGCGCTTGCCCTTTACGAAATTTCCAACGGGCCGATTTAC
>JBAZVU010000097.1:0-4240 GCA_041660725.1 Candidatus Micrarchaeia archaeon
GCTGGAATATATAGGGGAAAAGGATGCGGCAGCGAGGCTGGATGGCGCTGTTATGCGCGTGCTGGCAGAAGGCCGCGTGCTGACTGCTGATATTAGCGGGAAGGCGAAGACGAGCGAAATGGTTGAAGCGATTGTAAAGGCACTGGGAAATTGAAATGTTGCGAGGTGCGTGAAAATGGGAGATGCAGAATGTCCGGAATGCGCTGGAAGCGTGAAGCTCAAGGATGGCGCTGAGAGCGGCGAGATTGTCGCCTGCCCTGACTGCGGCGCGCGCCTTGAGATTGTGAGCGTGAGCCCTGCAAAGGTGCAGCCTGCTCCGAAGGTTGAGGAGGATTGGGGGGAGTAAGATGGCTACGAAGCTTGCACTGGTTTACACGATTGTAACGCCTGAGAACAAGATGCTGCTTGAGGCTGCGCGTGCGCGCGGGGCCGAGGTAGCGAAGCTCAGCGATGCCGAGATGCTGATGAATATTGGCGAGAAGCGGAAGGAAGAGTATGGAGTAGTGCTGCAAAGGAGCAGCTCGCTTGCAAGGAGCCTTTATTCCACTGCATACTTCGAGAATTGCGGCGTGCCTGTTGTGAACAGCTATGCAGTGCAGGCATTGTGCGCTGACAAGGCGCTTACTACCATGAAGCTGGTGCATGCGGGCGTGCCGAGCCCGAAGACAGAGCTGGCATTTACGCCGGAGAGCGCGATGAAGGCAATTGAGAATATCGGCTATCCTGCTGTGATGAAGCCAGTGATTGGAAGCTGGGCGCGCTTGCTGTCCAAGATTAATGACAGGGAGGCTGCGCAGACTGTGCTTGAGCACCGCGAGGAGCTGGGCTCGTACATGCACAAGGTGTATTATGTGCAGGAGCATGTGCAGAAGAAGGAGAACCGGGACATCAGGGCCTTTGTAGTCGGGGATGAGGTGCTTGGGGCAATTTACAGGACTGCAAAGAGCGGCGAGTGGATTACGAATACTGCAAGAGGCGGGGTTGCAAGCAATTGCCCTGTTTCAAGCGAGCTGCGGGAGCTGTGCCTCAAGGCTGCAAAGGCGGTTGGCGGCGGGGTGTTCGGCATTGACGTGCTGGAGAGCGAGCGCGGGATGCTCGTGAATGAAGTGAATCATACTACGGAGTTCAGGAACTCGGTGGCGCCTACGGGCGCGGACATACCGGGAAAGATTGTTGATTATGCGCTGAAGATTGCGAAGAAGTGATTGGAAGGTGGATGGCATGGCACGAACTATCAGGACAAGCGTGATTGGCGGGAGCGGGTACACTGGCGGCGAGCTTTTGCGGCTGCTGCTCATGCACCCGCAGGTCGAGGTGAAGAGCGTGAGCTCTGAGAAGAGCAGGGGCATGCCAGTTACAAAGGTGCACCCGAATTTGAGGGCAATTACGCAGCTGGAGTTTGTCGAGGCTGCCAAGATTAACAGTGATGTTGACGTGCTGTTCCTCTGCACTCCGCATGGAGCGAGCGCAAAGCTTGTGGAGCAGTACATGCCGAGTGGCGTGAAGATTATTGATTTGAGCGCTGACTTCAGGCTGCATAATGCTGCTGATTACCCGAAGTGGTATGGGCATCCGCACCCTCATCCGGAGCTGCTGGGCAAGTTTGTTTATGGAATGCCTGAGCTGCATAGGGAGCAGATAAAGAAGGCTAGCTATGTTGCGAGCCCTGGCTGCCTTTCCACAAGTGCTATTTTGGCGCTTGCGCCAGTTGCGCAGGCAGGCATTGCAGACATGCAGAAGATTGTTGTTGATTCGAAGATTGGCTCAAGCGCAGGCGGCGCGTCTGCTGACGAGTCAACACATCACCCTGAGAGGGCTGGCACTGTGAGGGCTTACAAGCCAACTGGCCATAGGCATACGGGGGAGATTGAGCAGGAGCTGACTGCGCTTTCTGGAGGAAAGAAGGTGCACATTTCGCTTTCACCCCATGCCATTGAGATGGTGCGCGGAATTTTCAGCACTTCGCACTGCTTCTTGACTAGAGAGGGCTTGAAGGATGTTGATTTGTGGAAGATTTACAGGGCATTCTACAAGGACTCGCCTTTTGTGCGCATTGTGAAGGAAAAGGAAGGCGTGCACAGGTATCCTGAGCCAAAGCTAGTGATGGGCACGAACTTCTGCGATATTGGATTTGAGCTGGATGCGCATGGCCCGCGGCTCGTGGTGATGAGCGCTATTGATAATCTAGTGAAGGGCTCTGGCGGGCAGTCCATACAGAGCATGAATTTGATGTTCGGCCTGGATGAGAAGACTGGCTTGTGGATTCCGGGAATGCATCCTGTGTGAAACGAGATGAGCGCATGACTACGGTAATCAAGATTGGCGGAAGCATTGCAGGCGAAATAGGCGCACTGGCAGCTGAGCTTCGCGGCATGAAGGATGTTGTCATCATGCATGGAGGCGCTGCAAAGACTACCGAGGTTGCGGAGAGAATGGGAAAGCCGCAGAGGTTTGTGGAGAGCGCTGGTGGCTTCCGAAGCAGGTTCACGGACAAGGAGAGCATTGGCATTTTCGCGATGGTCACGTGCGGCGCTGTGAACAAGGGCATTGTGGAAGTGCTGCAGCAGGCTGGCGTGAATGCATTTGGTTTTAGCGGGGCGGATGGAGGCCTCATAAGGGCAAAGAGAAAGGATGTGCTCAAGATTGTTGAGAATGGCAAGGAGAAGATTTTGCGCGGGGACTACAGCGGCAAGGTTGAGAAGGTGGATGGAAAGATGCTGCGAGGGCTGCTGGCTCTCGGCGTGGTGCCAGTGATTGCGCCTGTTGCGCTGTCGCATGAGAATGAGCTGGTAAGCATGGATGCGGACAGGGGAGCTGCTGCTGTTGCAGGCGCTCTTGGCGCTGAGAGATTGGTGATATTTACGGATGTTGATGGGTTTTTCAGGAATTTTCCTGAGGATTTGGTGGCTGAGCTGAAGGGGCCAAAGGAGCTGGAAGATGCCACTGCGCTGGCCAAGGGCGGGATGAAGAAGAAGCTGCTCGCTGCGCGAGAGGCGCTGGATGCAGGCGTGCAGGAAGTGGTTATTGCAAATGCAAAGGTCGAGAGGCCGCTGCAGAATGCGATGAACGGGGAAAAGAGAACTGTTGTGCGGGCGTGAAAAATATGGCAAGCAATTCTGAAATAGTTGCAAGGGAGTCGCGTTTTGACAGCGGAGCTTACGGCATGAAGAACATTGCGCTGGTGCGCGGAAAGGGCGAGCTGGTGTGGGATGCGGATGGAAAGGAGTACATCGACTGCATAAGCTCGCATGGAAGCGCCAATCTGGGCCATTCGCACCCGAAGGTGGTGGAGGCTGTGAGGAGGCAGGCTGAAGTGCTGATGAGCTGCCCGAAGACATTCTATAATGACAGGAGCGCTGAGTTCAAGGAGGCGCTTATTTCAGTTGCGCCAAAGGGAATGGAAGGAATGTTCCTGTGCAACAGCGGCACTGAGGCGGTTGAAGGAGGCGTGAAGCTGGCAAAGGCAGCTACTGGAAGGAAGAATATTGTTGCATTCATTGGGGCATTTCATGGGAGGACATTGGGCGCGCTTGCGCTTACCTGGAACAAGAAGTACCGCGAGCCTTTCGAGCCCCTGATGCCGGGCGTGAGGCACATTAGGTACGGCGATGCTGATGCGCTTGCTGCTGCTGTTGATGGGAATACTGCTGCTGTTGTGATGGAGCCTATTCAAGGTGAGAATGGCGTGAAGATTCCGCCTGTTGGCTACTTGAAGAGGGCACGCGAGATATGCGATGCAAAGGGTGCGATGCTCGTGCTGGATGAGATACAGACTGGCTTTGGCCGCACTGGATTGATGTTTGAGTGCATGCGCGAGGGAGTTGTGCCGGATGTGATGTGCCTTGCAAAGTCAGTTGCAGCAGGCCTGCCAATGGGCGTTGTGCTTGCACGGCAGGGAGTGCACTTCAAGCCCAAGGAGCATGGCAATACGTTTGGAGACAATCCGCTTATTTGCGCTGCAGGAGCTGCCGCTATTGGCGCGCTTGTGCAGGAGAAGCTCGTGGAGAGGAGCGCGAGCGAGGGCGCGAGGTTCATGCAGAGGCTGGCTGCGCTGAAGGGCCACGGAAAGGTTGTTGATGTGCGCGGGAGAGGAATGATGATTGCCATTGAAGTTGCTGATGCGCCCGGCAGGTACGTGAGCGCGTGCATTGAGAAGGGTTTGCTGGTGTTCCCGGCTGGAGAAACCGTGATAAGAGTGTATCCGCCGCTGGTTGCAAGCAGGGAGAGCCTGGACAAGGCT
>JBAZVU010000098.1:0-4182 GCA_041660725.1 Candidatus Micrarchaeia archaeon
AGGCCTTGTCCTGTCGGGCGGCAGTGCCGCGGCAGCTGTCCCTGCGTGGCTGCGCACAACAATGACTGTTGCCAAGGCAGTGAATTTCACGGGCACCGCCTACATGGCAGCAACCAGCGCAGCGGAATTCACTGGCCACACTGCACTTGGCGACGTATCCACCGGCGAATATGCGCTGGCCGGCTTTCAAAGCCTGATGTGGGGGCTCGGGTCAGTGAGCAGCCTTAATGCCCTCAGGGGCGCCAAAGGGCCTGGCCTTCTTCAGACTGCAAATGCAGCAGTGCAGGTGGGCTTTGGCGCGCAGCTAGTCTACGACTCTGCAATCATCTCGCGCGACATCATAGCGCTCAATGCGGACATAGCTGCGGCGAATAGCGCAGGGAACTACGGCCTCGCTGACGAGCTCACTGCGGAGCGGAATGGGCTGGGCCTCACTCTTGCCAACAATGCGGCGATGATGACGCACATGGCGCTCGGCGCCAGCCGCACGGCAAATGAGTCAAAGGCGCGCAATGAGGAAGTGCAAATGCTGCGGGACACCTATGCCTCCTTTGTTGACGGAGTCGGCAGGGGCGACCTTGCATCAGTGAGGGACTCGCTTGCAGCGCTGGGCCAGCAGGAACTGGCGCGCGCTGTCGATGGCTTTTCCAAATCACTGGGCGAGGAACGCATTCCCCCTGAGCAACTTGCAGGAATGCGCTCATTCATAGACAAGCTGCGCGCGCCCGGCTCACCAACAGGCCTTGTAGGCCTCGGCCTGCTCCTTGATTCAAAGCTCGGGGCGAAAATGGAGCTGCTCTCGCCCGAAACAGTGCGGCTGGCAGGTGAAGCAGCGGCAATCAGTGCGCCCGCACAGGCCGGAGAGCTGGCCAGGCCCGCGCTTCCAGATGCCGCACTACAAATAGCAGAGGAAAAATTCCAGCTCGCTGCAATGCGCGGCGCGCTCACGCCAGAAGAGGCAGAACTTTACAGGAACACGCCTTACGAATCCCTTCCATTTGAAGTTAAGGTGAAAATAGGGGCAGCATCAGGGCCAGAGGCAGTGCTCATAACGCAAAAGAATCCAGACCTTGCATTCCTGCTTTCAGACAACCCTTCAGCAGATTTCCTGAAGTCGCAGGGCCTTACTCTCAACGGCTACTGGGCAGGCGAGTTCGAGAGGGCGCTGCCTGCACTCACAGAAGGGCTCGGGCTCACTGCGCGCGAGCAGGCAATGCTCAGCGAAACAATAGAATTCTTCAGGAACGTGCCGGACAAGGACTACCATTCCCTCAGGCACACTGTTGCGGCAGCCATCACTGCCCGCCAGCTTGCGCAGGTCGAGGGCTTCCCGGCAGAGCTCGCCTTCGGCGCAGGGCTCGGGCATGACATGGGCTTCATTGACCCGACGCTGACAGCCAACGAGCCCCTGGGCGCAAGGCACACGACAGACATGCTCAGGCGCCACGGCTTCTCTGATGCTGAGATTGCAATTGCAGACGCAATGGTAAGGGGCACTGCAGTAAGGCCGGACTTCGCAGCAGGGCACTTTGTGCCAATGGGGCTGGACATGGAAGGCAATTTCGCAGGCAAGCCATACTCATACTGGGCTGGCATGATGCGCGATGCGGACGGCTACTCACGAATGGGCTTCCTCTCCGACGTTTCAACCCTGCAGCTTGTAAGGGAATTCAACACGACTCCGGACAAGTTCGCCAAGGTTTTCTCGCCCTTCATCGGGACTGAATTCGAAAGCTCTTCAGCCCGCTCAATGTACGAGCCATTGCGCCAGGCAGCAGCTGAGAATTTTGGAACTTTCCTCTCTTACATCGAAGGGGGCGGCACCCCGACAGAACAGCTCCAGCGCGTGCAGGCAGGCCTTCTTGAAGGCCGGGTGCGCCTCAGCGACATCGAGTTCACGATTCTTGAAAGCAGGTACGGTGCAGGCGCAGCGCCAGAAGCGCAGCAGGCCCTCCAGAAAGTGCGCGACCTGCGCAACATCACTGTAACAGCAGCCCAGGCCGAAGGCATTGCCGCTTACTCCGGCGTGCTTCCTTTTGAAGGGAAAACCGGCGGCGACATTGCGCAAAGCTGGGCACTTCCGAATGGCGACCTGCTAACAATACAGGTGGACGTTGTGGGGCACGGCGAGCGCTCGGAAGGCTACAGGCCAGTAATGGAGGAAGCAGCAGCGGCAACGCGCAGCTGGTTCGATGCAGAGGTAAGGGCAGGCCGCTCGCCCTCAACAGCAACAGCGCTCGAGCGCTTTGGCGATGAGCTTTCCAGCCGCAGCACTGAAGAAATGCTTTCTGCAGACGTGCTCATTTCCGTCCTAGGCAGGAACGGCACATTCCGCTACTCCTCGGCAGGAGGCAGCGAGTGGGGCATCTATGCAATTGACCCTGTGGCAGACCGCGTGGAGCAGCTTGTTGTTCCTGCTGGAAAGAAAATATACGCGAACAAGGAAATGGCAGCTGACATTCCGGGCGGATATGAAGAGCAGTCAGTAGCAATCGGCAACCGCTACATACTCACGACTTCAGATGGCATGGTGGACACCCTCCGCCAGCAGAACACCCTGCCTGCCAGGGCCGAGGAGTTCCTCCTGTCCTCTCTGAACTTTTCCGACCGCTCTCCCTCCTCTCTCCGCGCAAGCGTCCTGTCAAGCCTCTCAAGCCGCGGGCCAGTGGACGACCTGTCAGTTGCAATCTTCAGCATGGCAATGGAGCCGGCGGGAGTTGCCAGGACGGGTGTGCTGGGCCCTGCAGTGATGGCGCCACTGGAAATAGCCGAGGCGCCGGCAGGAAGGCGGGGCGCCCTGCCTTATCTCGAGGGCCTTCTCTCGCCAGCGGAAATAGGCCAGATGCAGAATTTCAGGGCCCAGGCAGGCGAAAATCACGGCTTCCGGACTGACTACCTGAAATTCATGCGTGACATGAAGGAAAGCACCCTTATGCTCATAGACCCAACTGCTCCGGGCGCCAGCCAGCGCGCACTTCAGGTCGGCACATGGTTCGACGCCCAAATGGATTTCTCCAAGCAGCCCACTGGCCTTGTAGGCCAGCGTGCCGGGTTCGTAAGGTTCTCGGAAGCAGCTACCAAAAGGCTGGAGAACTTGAGCGACCTGAGGACTGCCAAGCTTGAATGGGCAGTGCTTGCAGCAGTGGCAGACGGCCCGCTTCCCTTCAAGCAGATGATGGAAAAAGTGATAGGCTACTATGAGACGCCGCTATCGCGCTCAGAAATGCCTGACCAGGCAGGGCCACTTGAAGTGAAGAGGATGACCCAGGAGCTTGCGAAGCTCCGCTACCTGGAAGCAGACAACGACATCATCAGGCTCACGCGCAAAGGCAGGGGGCAACTGGACGCGCTGACAGGCACAAGAGGCGGCGGCGTCATAGACCCGCGCTCAATAGGCGTGACCTTCATGCCGGATGTAACCGAAGGCACGCCACCCACAATGGGTGGCGGAAGGGGCGCTGCAGAAATGCAGGCGCTCACGCCCGAGCAACTTGCTGTGCAGCAGAGGGGCGCCGCTGCGCGCGCGCAATATTCCCCTTCGCCTGCTGAAACAGCGCTTCTGAAGCAGGCCGATGACTACATCAGGCGCGAAAAGCGCGGCGATTTCCCAATGGGCCCGGACTCATACGTGGAAATGGCGAGGAATTCGCTTGAGGCTGGAATCGCATCGTACCCCAGCAACCCCGCACTGTACACGAAACTCATAATTGCTTATGGCCTGGAGGGGCGCGCGAACGAGGCGCTTGAAGTTTTCGAAGATGCAAAGGGCAACGGCGCAGCCGACGCTGGAACATATCTTGCAATCACGCAAGGCCTGTATGCAAAGGCAGGTGGCTTGAGCCGGGCTGAAAAGCCGACAATTTACAGGGACATAGTCGAAATCTACAACAACTCCCCCTCGGAAATAAAGGCAGAGGCGCAGTTCGGCCTGTCTGCCCTTGATTCCCTGAGGCACCTGGCAGGCCTTTCCGGAGACAGGCACCAGCAAGCATCATACAGGAACGACGCGGTTGCAGTATGGAAGAGACTCCAGGCGTCCGACGCCTCCATTGACATGAAGCTGAGGGCTGACGCATCCCTGGGCCTCATACTCCAAAGGGGCATTGCTCCAAACGACACGGAAGCTGCAGTAAAACTCATGCGGCGGGATTTTGAAGCGCTGCAGCGGTCATCAGCCGGAAT
>JBAZVU010000099.1:0-4182 GCA_041660725.1 Candidatus Micrarchaeia archaeon
TCATTATGCCCTTGTTGTGCGTTGTCGCCCTAAAGGCATCTGCATCTGCAAGTGCCCATGAATCAAGTATGCGGCCTATTAGGGGCGTGCATGTTTCGCACTTCAGGAATGTTGCCTTTGCCCTTGCCAGCCTGTGAATTGCGAGGTTCGTGAGAATGCGCAGCCTTGCGCTGCCGCCTGTAAGCTTCTCAAGCTCAGGCGCGAGCTTTTCGCACATTGTGTTCACTGCATTCGCGCCCATTGCATCCCCGCAGTTCACGAGCAGGTGCACTACGAGGAAGGTGCCGCGCCTTGACTTCACCTCGCGCACTTCAATGCCCTTGCACCCGCCGCCGAACTTGACCAGGATGGGGTCGCAGGCATTTGCAAGCAAGATGAGCGATGCCCTTGCCTTTGCTATCTTTCGCTTTGCATCTGCAAGCTTTTTCACGCCTGCAAGCTGTATCTGGCCAATCATGACTGGCTCGTCGGCGCTTGCCTCAAAGCCCCCGAACTCGCGCGCTATTTTCGCGCCGTGCGAGGCAGCTGCCACGACGCTGGGCTCCTCAAGGGCCATTGGCACCAAATAGTCCTTGCCATTCACCTTGAAGTTGGTTGCAATGCCGAGAGGGAGCGGGAAGGCGCCGACAACATTCTCAATCATCCTGTCCGCTATCTGCTCATCAAGAGCGCCGAACTTTTCAAGAAGCGCAACTTCGTCTGCTGAAAGCTGCGCAAGCTCTGCTATTTTCCGCCTTCTCTCGGCTATCGGCAGCTTGTAGAAGCCGCTCAGGGATGAGTCCATACAGGGCATTTGGGCATCGTTTTTTATATCCCTTAAGGCAGAAGAAGGGCATGGGCGATTCTATTAGGGTCAGGCAGGAGGTGGACCAGTCCATGCCCAACCCCATGCCGAACCAGGCGCTGGCGGCGGTGAAGGACAAGAAAACTGAGAGCGTTGTCCTGCTGCGCGTCCATGACAAGGAAGAGCCGGCGATATTCAGCCTGCAGTTCGCAATACAGAAGGGCGACAAGTTTCTGGATGCCAATAGGAAGGAGATCAAACTCGCAGAGGGAACGTACGCAAAGTGCTACAACTGGTACAAGGAGCCGAATTACGCTGATGGGAAAAGATTCAACCCCTACAACCCGATGCTGGAGTGGAGCGATGAGAAGACAGTGGGGGGGAGAATAAGGGTTGAATACTTGGACCTCCTGCTGGGAACCAAGCTGGAGAAGGGCGAGTCCAGGGTAATATACGGGGTTGTCGAGGACGGCAAAATGGTGAGGGTGGGTGTTGGAATAGAGAACCGCAGCACCATTTACGATGTCAACGGGAAGGCAGTAAAGGGAAACATATACAGGCTCTACATGGGCGCGGTTGAGGGCCTTGGAGACGCGGTGATGTCCGGGGAATTCGACCCCAAAAGCAAGGACTGGAACTGGCAGCCGCCGCTGGGAGGCTTCACAACGGGAGTGATGCAAGCCAGCTACGCAAAGCCCGCTGCGGGCGGATTTGTCGAGGCGCCAGACACTAAGAAATACGCGCAGGCACCGGTGACTGTTGGCGGAAAGCTGAAGGCACAGTATGAGAAAGGGATTACGGACGGCACGATAAATGCAGCAGGGAACTTTTACGTTTTCAGGAGCTGGGACAAGGGCAGCGATGGCAAGATGAAGGTCGAGGAAACCGGCCTTGCATACAAGGACACTGATGGAAATTACCACAGGGTGTCAGACAGCACGAAGCTGAAGGACGGGAATTTCGACGTGCTTCTGGTGAAAAAAGGCTCTGATGCGCTCGCTGGCATAAAGAATGGCACGCTGGAGCCGAAGGCAGGAAGGGGCGAGAATGGCTGGCAGGAGATTGGTAAGCCAGCAGGAGCAGCAAGAATTCCCATTGAGGGTTTCCTTGAGCAATATTCGCAAGAACACAGGATAATATGGGATAGGGGAGAGTTCACGGCATACGTTACTGTGAATTCGAAGGACCCGGCATTTTGGAAGAACGGGAAATTCCAGGAACAGAAATACATAGATGCCACAGAAAATAATGGCAGTGGAATCTACAACGGTAACAAGGTGAGGATAATTGGTGGAAAGATAACCACTGTTGACGAGATTCATACAAGCAGAGGAACTGAGCCGGACATAAGAACTTCTGCAGTCTCCGACAAGTTCAGGGGCAAGGGAAAATTCGTTGTTTCCATCAATACAAATACCGGGGAGATACTAGCGCCGAACGGAATCGAAATAACGAAGGCCCTTGATGCCGGGGGGGCAATAAAGGGAGGGGACAATGACAGGTGGATTGGAGAAAAAGCTGGAGATTACTCCCTTGCCTTCGATATTGGAAAAACGCCCTGCATTACCGTTGGCTTCAATAGCGAGGAAGATGCAAAGGACTTCGTGCTCAAGTATAGGAAGGCAAGGGGCCAATAAAAGCCATTAGGATGCGTGGCTGTCGCCAACAATATTCCCGACAACCCACTTGGCGTCGAACTCGCGCAAATCGCCTTCCCCTTGCCCAACACCTATGAAGAGTATGGGCTTTCCTGTTGCCTTGTAAACTGATATTGCAGTGCCGCCTTTTGCGTCAACATCTGCTTTTGTGAGTATCACGCCGTTCACGCCGACATATTTGTCGAACTCGCGCACCTGCTCGACCAGCGAGTTGCCGGCTATTGCCTCGCCAACATACATGCGGAAGTCCGGCTTCACCACCCTGTTTATTTTCGCAATTTCTTCCATCAGGTTCTTGCTCGTCTCCTGCCTTCCAGCGCTGTCTATGAGCACAACGTCAAGGCCCTTGCTCTTTGCATGCTCGCGCGCATTGTATGCAACTGCGGCTGCATCAGAGCCGTAGGGCCCGCCTATTGCCTTGATGTCCAGCCTGGTCGCCCACTCATTGCCCTGCTCCTGCGAGGCTGCCCTGAATGTGTCCGCCAGCGCGAGGACGCACGAGAGGCCGCGGGAGCGCAGGAGTGTTGCAAATTTCGCTATTGTAGTTGTCTTGCCAGCGCCATTGGGGCCGAGGAAGAGAATGATGTATGGCTTTTCTTCTTTGCCTTTCGCCAGCGCAATCACGTCGGGCTTTTCGCTTTCCATAACCGACAGGAGTGCTGCACGTATGCTTTCGCCTATCGCATGGTTCAGCTTGCCCTTGTCAACAGCCTTGCCCACAAGGCCCTTGCGTATCTCGCCCTTGAGCAGTTCTGCAACTTCGTAGGCAACATCTGCCTCAAGCATGTCCAGCTCAAGCTGCTCCAGCAAATCGTCAACGTCCTTTTCCTTGATGGTTATTTGCGAGCTGAAGAGAGAGCGCACCTTGCTTTCCAGGCTCAAATTCACTCCTAAAAACCCGCCCTTCTTTTCCTGCACTGCCGGAACTGGAGCGGGCTCGGGTGCGGGAAGTGGAGCTGGCTTTGGAATTTCCTTTGGCTCTGGGCGCGGAAGTTCCTTTGGAATTGGTTTTGGCTCCGGCTTTGGTGCGGGCCTTGGAAGCTCTTTTTTCTCCTCGTGAATTTTGGGCTCTGGCTTCTTCTCTGCTTTTGGTTCTGGCCTTTTCGCTTCTGGCTTTGGCTCCGGCCTCTTGATTTCGTGCTTTGGCTCAGGAAGTGGCTCTGGCTTTCTTGTTTCCGGCTTAGGAATAGGCTGCTTGATTTCCTCCTTCTTCTCGGCAGGCTTTGCCTCCTCGCGCTTCGTAAGCGTATCCACGAACGACTTCAGCTTGTCCTTGAGTAGCCCGAACATTTGATGACCTGTGAGCAGAACCGAATTAGACCTGGCCCTTGCTCTTGTCTATTATGACCTTGGCACGCGAGTCTATTTCTGAGAGGTGCTCAACTATCTGCGAAATCGCCTTCTGCGTCCTTTCCGCAGCCTCCTCAGTGCGCCTGAGCCGCTCGTTCAGCACTTCAATGGATTCTGGCACAGTCTTTTCTGCAATGAAGCCTGAGCCGATGTCCAGCAGCACCTTGCCCTCGTTGATGAGCTTTGCCTTCATCATTGTGCCTGCGCCTATTGGAACAAGAAGGCCCTGTGTTGCCTTGTCGAGGTTCTTGAGAGTCTCGAGCGCGCCGCGCAGGTCTGCTATTGCAGCCTGTATTGCGCCGAGCTGCTGCTGCAGGGCGCGGGACTGGTCATTGTAGCCCTGCGCCTCGTAGGCGAGGCGCGAAAGCTCCTCCTGGTAAACAGACTGCA
>JBAZVU010000100.1:0-4168 GCA_041660725.1 Candidatus Micrarchaeia archaeon
GCTCGTTGATTTCGTGCCAAACCTGCCAATTGAGCAGGCATTCAACATTGCTGATGAGATTACTGCGCGCGCCGTGCGCGGAATTGTGGAGACGATTACAACGCCCTCGCTCATCAACCTGGACTTCTCGGATGTGAAGACAGTGATGACAAATGGCGGCGTGTCCATGATTGCAGTTGGCGAGAGCAAGGGCGCCAACAGGGCGCGCGATGTTGTTGAAAACACATTGCACCACAAGCTGCTGGATGTTGACCACCGCGGCGCAACTGGCATGATGCTGCACCTTACTGGCCCCGGAGACATGACATTGGGCGAGGCTAATGAGGTGGGCGAGGCCATTACAAGCGAAGTTGACCCGAATGCCAATGTAATTTGGGGCGCAAGGCTGGACCCCACCTTTGATAATAAGCTGGAAGCATTTGCGATATTTACGGGCATCAAGGCGCCCTTCATGGTGGGCAGGAAGCCTGCTGAGAAGGAGAAGGGCAAGGGCTTTGAGTTCGAGGCAATCTAGGCACGCTTAAAAGACTGAGACGGCATAAATTTGCGCGTGGCAAAGCAGGTCATAGCAAGCGCGCAGGCAGGCACAGCAGCCAGAACTCCAACAGCGCAGCGGAGCGAATTCCATGCGCAGAAGCCACTGGCCGAGAGGCACAGGGGCAGGGAGATGAGCGAAAACAAGAAGGCAATTGTGGAGATTCTTGAGGAGTACAGGCATGCCGGCAGCGAGCGCAGGCTGAAAATAGAGGAAGAGATATGCGAAAAGCTCGAGGGAATGCTGCGCAAGATTGCATCCAACATTGCAGCGTCTTCAAGGGCGCCGGACAGGATTAATAATGAGCTGGAGGACCTGCTGCCGGAAGGCCGTGCAAGGCTGATATGGTGCATAAGGAATTTTGACAGGGACAGTGCAACGCTCATCACATATGCATACAAGAGCGTGAAGGGGGAATACCTCAACTACCTGAGGGACAAGTCAGGAGGACCTTCACTGGGGCGCAAGGTCCAGGCGAACATGGGGAAAGTCAGCAGGCAGATTGATGCGTTCAGGGCCGAGAATGAAAGGGAGCCCACTGCAGCAGAGCTGGCTGAGGGCACGGGGCTGGAAGAGGAGTTTGTGAGGGAAGTGCTCGCAGCAATGGAGCTGAAAATCATGCCACTCCAGGGAGCCCAGAACAGCGCGGGCGAGCTGATTGACATTTCAGAAGTTGTCCCTGATGCAGCCAGACTGACCCCCGAGGCAGTGCTGGAGCAATTGAGAGTCAGGGAATTCATCAGGCAGACCTGCAGTAATGAGACCCAGCAAAAAATAGTCAGGCTCTACTTCCTGCTGGACTGGACGCAGAAGGAGATTGCAGAGCACCTGAAAATCGGCCAGATGCAGGTAAGCAGGAAGATTGCAAAGTGGAGGAAGGCAGCCAGGGGGATGATGTGGATGCTGGACGGTGGAATGCAGCCGGAGGATGCAAAAGCCAATGGCAGACCGAGAACAAATGGGCAGGAGGAGAAGCGCCAGCTGGCTGTGGAAAAAAACGAGCTTTTCACGGGGCTTTTGCCGAATTTGCAGTGGAGAAATGGGAGCGGCGTGCTTCCAACTGATGCAGCATTGGTTGGATGCGGCAAGGACACGCTGTTGGAGCGCATTGAGTTCTTTGGCGGAAGGGAAGCTGTTGCGCAGATGATGAGCAGGAAGTACAGGATGGAAATAGAGCCAGCTTAATTCAGCGCTTCCTGTAAATCGAGTTCACCCACCAGTCCTTGAAAAACGGGAGTGAGAGCGTCGAGAGCAGGTAGGCAACTGCAGGAACCAGGGCCGTCAGGAATGGATTGGGCGCATTGAGCATGATGAACAGCACTACGGCGAGAATGTAGGTCATCACTGCTATTGTGGCCCTTCTCGCGCTGCTCGTCTCCCAGGCCTTGTCTGCTTCCACCCGCGCATTTCGTATCTTTATCATCTGCAGCTCTTTCTGCATTTCAGCATCCATTTCATCGCCTCATTACACCCATGCCCAGGGCAGCAGGTTGAGAACAAATGCAAGAGAGACGGCGTAAGTGATGAGCCGCATTGCAAGCGGGTTGGGCACTGCAAGGCCGAAGAGGCGATGGCCGTCGAACATTGGTATGGGCATCAGGTTCACTGAGCCGATGAGGAAGTTGAGCACAAATGAGAGTGCAATAGCCCCAGCCGGGCTGGAAGGCATTGGTGTAGACAAATGTGCCGAAGTGCGTTGCAAGGGGCACGAACGGCTCGCCGCGCGAGTTCGTGAAGAGGACGCTTACAAAAGTGGCCTCATCGCCGGGCGCCTTCTCATAGGAGAAGCTGTCGCAGGAAACTTTTTCGCATGCAAGCACAGTGCTCATGACAGAAGTTATGGAGGAGTTGGCATCGAGCTTCATCGTGATGAGGCGCCCGTCGGAAGTGCGCATGCTCACAAGCCCTGTTGGCGTGACTGTTGAGAGCGCAGTGAGAACGTCATCGGGGCTGGTAATGGGCACGCGGTTCATCTCAACTATGCTGGAGGCATTGATGACAGGCGTGGAGTTCAGGTAGACGCTTGCAAGAACTGTCTTGTCCTGCAGGGGTGATGTGCCGAATATGAAGAGGAGCAGCAGGGCAAGGGAGGCGATGCACGTGAGGAAGTTTGACGCAGAGCCGGCTACCAGGACATCGCGCTGCTTGTTTGGCGCTGCCTTCTGCAGGCTCTCCTCATCAGGGTCCACGAATGCGCCTACTGGAAGTACGCCGTAGAGCACAATGCCTGCTGACTTGAGGTGTATCTTGTGCATGCGCGCAAGTATGCCGTGCGCGCTCTCATGCACTACGAGAATGATGACAAGTGCTGCAAGGCCTTCGAGAAGCGGAATGTTCCTGCCAGGTATGATGGGAGCTGCGCCGGGCGATGCTGATGCAAGCGCTGTTCCTGAGCCTCCGAGAAAGCCCAGCACTGCTCCAACTATTGCGCCAGCATTTGCTATCAGGCCGAGTATGCCTGCGCCCGCTACTCCGACTGAAAGAAGCAGGCCCAGGTAAATGTAAGTTGTGAGCCCTGCACCCGAGGAGCTTGAGCGCGAGAAGTTGCCGGTTGGCAGGTTTGAGATTACTGAGTAGGCTATTGGGAGGATGAGGGGAAGCACAAGGTAGGCTGAGGCAAGCAGGAGAAGAAGGCCTGCTGCGTAGGTTTTCTTTGGTATGCTCCTGTACATCAGCAGGGAAAGCGCGCCGAAGCCGAAGACATAGCCCAAGTCCGCAAATGTGCGCCAGAGCTGCGGGTGCCAGTGCGAGAGGTCGTCAATCTTCTTAAGGCCCTTTTGCGTGCGCAGGAGCAGCATGCCCCACTCGCCCTCAATGCCAAGAAGGCGCTGCAGCAAGGTGCCGGTAAAGCCCAGCTCGCCCACTATTACGAAGAACTTGAGCATGCCATTCATGGGATAGTCCAGGAACCAGAAGAAGAATGCGAGGGAAATTAGCGAGAGGGCTG
Source organism: Candidatus Micrarchaeia archaeon (assembly GCA_041660725.1). GTDB lineage: Archaea > Micrarchaeota > Micrarchaeia > Burarchaeales > Burarchaeaceae > JBAZVU01. The sequence goes on from JBAZVU010000100.1 coordinate 3,483, forward strand.
CTGCAAGGATGATGCGCACGGGCTTGCTTGGGTTGAAGTTTGCCAGCATGCCTGCTTTTGCAGAAGCGCCCCGTCGTGCTTTTGCAGGAGCATTTGCCCTAGAAGTGTGTGATTTCCCTTTGGCGCTCGCCATGCATTCGCTTCCCAGACAAGTATCTTAAAGGTTCTGAAATTCTGAGGCTGCAGCCCTGATTTCCAACTATTTAAAACTGCTGCGGCAATAGCAGTGCATGGGCGAGTGCGAAATTTGCGGTGCTGAGGGCGCGGACTACCTTGCGCTGATAGAGGGCGCGAGGATGAGGGTGTGCGCTGACTGCGCTGCTGGCGGCCAGTTGCTGCAGGGGCCCCCGAAGCCAGTGCAGAGGCCTGCTGCGGGCTTGCAGTCCACTGGAAGGCAGAAGAGCGAAGTTGATGTTGTCCCTGATTTTGGCGCGAAGATAAAGAATGCGCGCGAGAAGATGCACCTTGAGAGAAAGGTGCTGGCTGAGATGATAAGCGAAAAGGAGTCCATCATTGAAAGGCTGGAGCACGAGAAGATGCTGCCGCCCGAGACAGTTGCGCTGAAATTGCAGAAGGCCTTGGGAATAGTGCTGCTGGAGCAGGTGGGCACTGGCGGCGGCTCGTACTCTAAAGATGTGAAAAAGGGCCTGACGCTGGGCGACATTGTGTTTGTGAAGAAGAAGGGC
>JBAZVU010000101.1:0-4167 GCA_041660725.1 Candidatus Micrarchaeia archaeon
CCTGCTTGTCCACTCCGAACCCGTAGCCGCTCTCTTCTCTTCCTCTCCAGCCGTGGTTTATTCTGTCCTGGTATTCAGCATGGAATTTCTTTGCAACAGCTTCAAGGTCAGACTCAACCTTCACTGCATCGCCCTTTGCATAGGGCTGGCCTGCCTTTGGCTTGTATGATGCAGGCTCCTCGCCGCGCATCTTTGCGAGCAGCGCGTCCAGCTCCTGCTTGCCGAAAGTGCCAGTCTCCCGCAGGCCCCACTCCTTCTGCAGCCTCTTCACTGCATCGGCAGTGGCCTCTCCGTACTCCTTGCCGTCAACATTCGCGGATTTGCCTGTCGAATAGCCCATGGCCTCAAGCTTTGCCTGCACCCAGTCAACATCCTTGCCGCTCAAGCCAAGCACGAGCTTTCTCGGCTCCATTCCCCTGAAGCTGTCAGGTATGCCGGGATAAATTATCCCCACACTTCCTACCTTCACTTTCTTTCCAACCTCCTCAGCCGTCTTGTGCATGACTGCACGCGCCACACCTGCCCCTGTTTCCACATTCATAGTACCTGCAGCCTTCTCTGCAGCATTCACATGCCCGTATATCAGGTCCTTAAGGGGCGGCTTCCAGTGTGCAACTGCCTCCAGCTCCTTTACGGTGAAGGACATCAGCGCCTTTGACGCGACATTCGCATCCTTCACTACGCCCGCAAAATCATAGAAATATCCCTTATGCACGTCGGTCTCCTTTGTCCTGAACTTATCCAGCGAAAGCCACTTGCGCGAGCCCAAATCATAGACCTTTTCATCCACCTGCAGGCATACCATCCTCTGCAGCACCTTGGGATTGCCATTAGCGTCTTTCTCAGTCCTTGAGCACACATCAACTATGAGCGGCAGCGCGCCCGCATACTGCTTCAGCATTCTGCGCGCCTCGTCAGCATACGTCTGCAGCGTCGGCTCCTTTTCCTTTAATTTTTCAACCATGAGAACACCTTGCTAAACTTCTGCCTTGCCCCCTATTTATATTTATTATCAAGTGTAAGGGAAGGTTAGCGTGAGGAAACCGTAGGTTTCCTGCGGCCCCGGTAGCTCAGCGGTAGAGCGATCGCCTCGTAGGGCTTTTTCTTGGGAAGAAAAACCCCGGAAAAAGAAGCCCGTGCAAGCGATAGGTCACGAGTTCAAATCTCGTCCGGGGCTCTCATTCTTTCATCAGCGTTTGAGCGCCTCTGCCTTCTTCGTCTCCTCAAGCCCGCCTATTGAAGAATTGTAATCAGCATACGCGGGGTTCAGCTGGTGTGCACGGTCATAATCCCTGCGCGCAGCCTCGTAATCTTCCATCAGGTATTCGAGCACTCCGCGGTTCTTGTATATTTCCGCGTTCTCCGGCACATACAGCAGGTAATTGTCCAGGTCTGCAGCCGAGCCTGCATAATCCTTGCTATTGTACCTTGTAACAGAGCGCGCATAGTACAGCTCTGCATCGCTCTTTCCCATCGCTTCAGCGGCATTAAACTTCACAAGTGCCGCAGAATGGTTTCCGAGCAGCGCGTAGGCAATGCCTGCATCATAATACCACCGCGAGTCTTTCGGATAAAGCGCAATTGCCTTTTCATAATCCTTCACTGCCTCACTCAACATCCCGAGCTTGTGCTTGGACGCCCCCCTGTTGTAATAGAGCGGGGCGCTCTGCATTCCGGTGCGCTCGGCATCGTCAAAGGCCGCAACGGCTGCGCTGTACTCCTGAAGGGACCAGTATGCCATGCCGAGGTTGAAATGCGAGCCGAAATAGCCTGGATCCAAGTCTATTGCCCTCTCAAAGTCACCGATTGCTCCGCTGTAATTTCCAATACTCATCTGTGCCGCGCCCCTTATGTTATACGTCCTGCCATCTGCGCTGTTCAGCCCAAGCATCATGTTTGCGTAAATTATGGTGGCCGTATAATTCCCGTCAGAAAGGCCCTGCTGGGCCCGGTCCGTGTATGCAAGCCCCTGGTCATAGGTCCAGTTCCAGCAGAAGTCATTGAAGCCGAAGACTGCAAGGCTGCAGAGCAGTCCTATATGCAGCAGGTATATCCAGTACGCGTATCTGCCCAGCACTTCCATCGGCGCGAAATGCAGGTTAATCTGCCACTTGCCCCACCTGCTTGCAACTGCGCCGAGCGGGAATGCAAGCACATAGGGCAGGTAGAATATATTGGAAGTGAAAGGCCCGACTACATTGAGGGAAGGGAAAAGTGCAATCAGGACTGCTTTTGCCGGGTTGCCTGCAGTGGCATAGATGAGCGCGCTTGCTCCGAAAAACAGCACCAGCATCTTTGCAGTCTCGCCAAGGCGCGGCAGCTTTGCAACTATTAGGTAGAGCAGGTACCAGGTCAGGATGTATGTCACGAACCAGCCGCCTATGATGTCATAGGGGCTGAAGACAACCAGGAAGCTGTTCAGCACGAGCGCGGTCCTGTTCAGGGGATTGGCAAAATACCACGGAATAAACAGCGTGAGCGCTACAGCATAGAGAGCAAGCACCACCCAGTACGGAATCACAACGTGGTCAAAACGCCTTCTCAGGTACCTCTTCGCGTCTACGTTCGCAAGCCCGTATGTCTTGCAAAGCCCGTAGCCGCTTGCGAAAAGGAAGAGCGAGACGCCAATCTGCTCAATGCCCATTACGCTTGCAATTGCTTCAGAAGCCCTGCGCACTATCGCGGGCATGTGCCATATCAGGTGCGAGAACACGATAAGTATGATTCCTATGCCCTTCAGTACATTTGTAGTGCACCTGTCAAGTTCCATTCAGGTCAACCGGCCTTGGTAATATTGCGCATGCTTATCCTGAAGTTCAGCGCCTTGCCTGCAAGCGGGCTGTTGAAGTCCAGCTTCACCGTCGTGTCCGTGATTTCGGTGACAATGCCTGTCAGTCCATCACTGCTCTGCAGCACAGAGCCAACAGTCACATTTCCATGCACGTTCGCGCGGGGCACTGACGCAACCATGTCTGCACTCCACTGGCCATAGGCATCTTCAGGCGCAATGCGCACGTTCTTTGTATCGCCCACTTTCATGCCGACTACCGCGGCATCAAAGCCCTTAATCATCTGGCCCGCGCCAACTACGAATGAGATGGGCTCCCTGCCCGATTCAATGGAAGCATCAAAAACAGTCCCATTGTCCAGCGTGCCCACATAGTCAACTGTAACCGTGTCGCCCTTTGCGGCAACAGGCGCCTGCTGCCCGCCGCCAATGCCGGCGCATCCCAAAAGCAGGAGCGCGAGGAAACCGAATACAGCTACGAATGCCTTGCCCATCAAATCACCCTGTTGCTTACCAGCCCAGCACATATGCGAATATCAGCGGAGCCACGATTGTCGCGTCAGATTCAATGATGAAGCTCGGCGTGTCCACGTCTATCTTGCCCCACGTAATCTTCTCATTGGGCACAGCTCCTGAATATGAGCCGTAGCTCGTGGTGGAATCGCTTATCTGGCAGAAGTAGGACCAGAACGGCACCTCCTTCTTCAAATCCTGTATTATCATGGGCACCACGCAGATGGGGAAGTCGCCTGCAATGCCGCCTCCAATCTGGAAGAAGCCTATCTTCTGCTTCGCGCTCTCCTTCTTGTACCAGTCCGCGAGCTCCTGCATGTAGAACAGCCCGCTCTTCATGGTATTCATATTCTTTATCTCGCCCTCAATGTGCCTTGCAACGAAAACATTTCCGAGCGTCGAGTCCTCCCAGCCCGGCACGAACAGCGGAAGATTCTTCTCCGCAGCAGCAAGCAGCCAGCTGTCCTTGGGGTCAATCTGGTAATGCTCCTTCAGCGCGCCGGATTTCAGCACTGCATACAAATACTCGTGCGGCAGGTAAGACTTGCCCTGCGCATCCGCCTTCTTCCACTCCTCAATCACTTTCCTCTCCACGCGCCTCATCGCCTCTTCCTCAGGTATGCACGTGTCGGTCACGCGGTTCAAATTGGAATCGTAAAGCTTCTTCTCATCTGCCGGCGTGAGCTGCCTGTACTTCGGCACGCGCACGTAGTGCTTGTTCGCTACGAGGTTGAAAACGTCCTCCTCCAAATTCGCGCCAGTGCAGGTTATCGCGTGCACCTTGCCTTTCCTGATCATCTCGGCGAGAGAGATGCCCAGCTCCGCAGTGCTCATTGCGCCTGCCATCACGAGGAACATCTTGCCGC